>NZ_CP154845.1:4312500-4550000 GCF_047302285.1 Robertmurraya phoenicis | reverse complement strand
AAGCATTGGTCCGGTAGTTCAGTTGGTTAGAATGCCTGCCTGTCACGCAGGAGGTCGCGGGTTCGAGTCCCGTCCGGACCGCCATTTATGAGTGTAAACGAAACTTTGTTTCGTTTTTTTTTTATGTCCACATTTTTTGCTCATTCTCCCGTTTTAAGGTAAACTACATATAGTGGTAATGATAGGGCTTCCTTAGGTGCAAAAATCCTAAGGTTTTTTTATATATATTATGGTTCATATTTTAAATAGATTTAGGTGATAAATGAAGATGAGTGAGTATACCATTACTTCGACAACTCCTTCAGAAACGAAGGAGTTGGCAAAACGACTGGCATACCTTTTAAAGCCACAAGATGTGATTACTCTTGAGGGAGATCTAGGGGCTGGAAAGACGACGTTTACGAAGGGACTAGCTGAGGGATTACATATAAAGAAAACGGTCAATAGTCCAACATTCACGATCATTAAAGAATATATTGGGGATCTCCCGCTATACCATATGGATGTTTATCGATTAGAAGATTCTGATGAGGATTTAGGATTTGATGAATATTTTGAAGGAGATGGTGTAACGGTCGTGGAGTGGGCCCATTTAATCGAAGATCAACTCCCGAATGATAGATTAATGATTCGTTTAACCCATGGGGTTGAGGATACGAGATTGATTACGTTAGAGCCAAAGGGTACGCGCTATGAGGAATTATGTAAGGAGTTAGGATTATGAAGGTTTTAGCGATTGATACATCAAATTATCCATTAGGAATTGCCGTTATCGATGAAGAGAAGGTAATCGGTGAATATATCACAAATGTAAAGAAGAACCATTCTATTCGTGTTATGCCAACGATAGAAACATTATTAAAGGATTGCGATCTGACAGCAAATGATCTCACAAAGATTGTGGTAGCTCAAGGACCAGGTTCCTATACAGGTGTTAGAATCGGAGTGACCATTGCTAAGACATTAGCTTGGACATTAAATATCCCCCTTGTTGGAGTGTCTAGCTTAGAAATTCTTGCAGCCTCTGTAGGAAGATACTTTCCAGGAGCTGTGTCCCCGCTATTTGATGGGAGACGTGGACAAATTTATACAGGGCTTTACCAATATGAAAATGGGATTTTAACAACTGTAGAAAAGGATCACATTCTCCAATCCCGAGACTGGGCGGAACTGTTGCGTTCTTTTTCTAAACCCGTCCTTTTTATCGGAAATGACTTACCATTACATCGTGAAGTCATCGAAGAAGTAATGGGGGAGAAGGCGCATTTTGCAGAAATGACTGAGCAGAATCCACGGCCGGCAGAATTAGCCTTTTTAGGAATGAATAAAAGTGGTGTCGATATTCATTCGTTTGTCCCCAATTATGTTCGATTGGCAGAAGCGGAAGCTAAATGGATGGAAGCGAACAAAACAAAGAACTCTAACTAAGGAAGAGAGAGAATGAATAATCAACTAACATTTCGTGAGATGGAAGAAAAAGATATCGATCAAATTATGATTATCGAAAATCAATCCTTTACCACTCCTTGGAGTCGAGAATCATTTGAGAATGAGTTAACGAAAAATCGCTTTGCTCTGTATACGGTTTTAGAAGATGAAGAAGGAGTCTTCGGATATTGTGGAGTATGGATCATTATCGATGAAGCCCACATAACCAATATCGCTTTGTTGCCGAAATATCGAGGAAGAAAACTAGGAGAAGCTCTATTAAAAAAAGTGATGGAAATTGCGAGAGAAAAAGGTGCGAAAACGATGACACTAGAAGTTCGGGTGTCTAATCATATTGCCCAGTCTCTCTATCGAAAGCTTGGATTTCAAAATGGTGGAATTCGAAAAAATTATTACACGGATAACCAAGAAGATGGATTAGTAATGTGGGTGAATTTGTAATGAAAAAAGAACAATATATTATGGGGATTGAGACGAGCTGTGATGAAACAGCTGTCGCGATCATAAAAAATGGACGAGAAATTGTTGCCAATGTCGTTGCTTCACAAATTGAAAGTCATAAACGATTCGGCGGAGTCGTGCCTGAAATTGCCTCAAGGCATCATGTTGAACAATTGACGATCGTTTTAGAAGAGGCATTATCGAAAGCTAATTTAGAATTTAAGGATATCGATGCGATTGCTGTAACAGAAGGTCCTGGACTTGTTGGAGCCCTGTTAATTGGGGTTAATGCAGCGAAGGCTTTAGCATTTGCCCACGGGATTCCGTTAGTACCTGTTCATCACATAGCTGGTCATATATATGCTAACCGAATCGTGACAGAAATGAAGTTTCCTCTTTTATCACTTGTTGTGTCTGGTGGACATACAGAACTTGTGTATATGAAGGAACATGGTCATTTTGAAGTGATCGGGGAAACAAGGGATGACGCGGCAGGGGAAGCCTATGATAAAGTAGCAAGAACATTAAACCTTCCATATCCAGGTGGACCTCATATTGACCGGATGGCACAGGACGGAGAAGCGACGATTCTGTTGCCAAGAGCTTGGTTAGAAGAAGATTCCTATGATTTCAGCTTTAGTGGCTTGAAGTCAGCGGTTATTAACACTGTCCACAATGCAGAGCAACGAGGAGAAACCATTATCCCCGAAAATTTAGCTGCTAGTTTCCAAGAGAGTGTCATTGACGTGTTAGTGACGAAAACATTGAAAGCGACGAAAGAATACAATGTTAGACAAGTGTTATTAGCGGGTGGTGTCGCAGCGAATAAAGGATTACGTACAAGGTTAGAAGAAGTGTTTTCCAGCGAAGAGGCAGAACTAGTGATTCCGCCATTGTATTTATGCACAGACAATGCAGCGATGATTGCTGCTGCAGGGAGTATCTTTTATGATAAGGGACAGCGTGCAGCACTGAATTTAAACGCTAATCCCGGTTTGGATATCACCATCCACAACCAATAATTTGAACCAGGAAAAAATCCTCTCTTAGCAGAGGATTTTTTTGTGGATAATATCTACAATCTTGTTGATAATGTGGATAAATAATCACTTTTTTGTGGATAATGTGGAAAAGTCTGTGGAAAGCATTAATACAAGGATTTGAAATGTGGACAATTTTGTGGAAAAATAAAACCGGGATAGCTCTTCTATCCCGGTACTTCAGTAGGAAAATTATTCTGCTAATTCAGTCCATTCTTCTAAAAGATGTTCTAATTGTTCTTTTGCCTGATCCGTTTCGGTGGTGAGCGTTAGCACTCTTTCATGATCTTGAAAGACCTCAGGCTCGCACAGTAATTGTTCATTTATATCTATCATTTCTTCAAGTTCTTCAATGAGCCTTTCAATCTCTTCTAATCTACGCTTTCGTTGACGTTCAATTTTCTTGGCTTCTTTATCTTGTTGATAATTTGTTTTTTCTGGCTTCTCTTGTTGAGAGGTTGTGGATATCTTTTTTTGCTCAAGTGCTTTTAATTCTTCTAGTTCTAGTTTCTTTTCGACATAATAATCATAGTCCCCAAGAAACTCTGTCGCGGAATTTGGACTAAGCTCGAGGACCTTTGTCGCAATCCGATTAATGAAATAGCGGTCATGGGATACAAATAAAATCGTTCCTGGATAATCGATGAGCGAGTTCTCCAACACTTCTTTACTATCTAAATCAAGATGGTTTGTCGGCTCATCCAAAATTAAGAAATTCGCTTTTTTCATCATCAGTTTGGCTAAAGCAAGTCGAGCCTTCTCGCCACCACTTAAAGTAGAAACGGTCTTTAAGACGTCATCTCCAGAGAAGAGGAAATTGCCTAAAGCTGTACGAATGTCCTTTTCATTCATTAAAGGATAATCATCCCAAAGTTCATTTAAAACCCGTTTATTCGAAGTTAATTCAGCCTGTTCCTGATCGTAATAACCAATCGTAACGTTCGAACCGAAGTGAATATCACCAGAAAGCTGCTTGATTCGACCAATGATCGTTTTTAAAAGCGTCGATTTGCCAATTCCATTCGGTCCAACTAAGGCAATACTATCTCCTCTTGTGAGACGGAAAGAAAGATTTTCACTAATCTTCTCCTCGCCATAACCAATCGTTAAAGAATCTACTTTTAAAACATCGTTCCCGCTTTGTCTTTCGATATCAAAACCGAAGGAAGCCGATTTTTCATCGCCAAGAGGTCTGTCCATCACTTGCATACGATCAAGCTGTTTTCTGCGACTTTGAGCCCTTTTCGTGGTGGAAGCACGCGCTAAATTCCGTTGAATAAAATCCTGGAGCTTGGCGATTTCTTCTTGCTGCTTTTCGAATTGTTTCATTTCTCGTTCGTAGTTTAATGCTTTCTGTTCTAGATATGCACTGTAGTTACCTGTATACCTTGAGATGTTCAGGCGCGAAATTTCATATACTTGATTGACCACTTTGTCCAAAAAGTAGCGGTCATGGGAGACGATAAGAATAGCTCCATCGTAGCCTTGCAAGTAGTTTTCTAGCCAAGAGAGGGTCTCGATATCCAAGTGGTTTGTTGGTTCATCAAGAATTAAAATGTCAGGTTTCGTTAATAGGAGTTTCCCTAAAGCGAGCCTTGTTTTTTGCCCACCGCTTAAACTCGAAATCTTCGTGGAGTAGTCAAACGAGTGAAAGTTCAATCCATGTAAAACAGAACGAATGTCTGACTCATATTGATAGCCACCATTTTCTTTGAAAGAGACTTGAAGCTGATCATATTCTTTTAAGATTCGCTCGTACTCATTCGGATTGTTGAAAACAACTGGATCAGACATTTTCTCTTCCAAGGTTCGTAACGATTTTTCCTGGTTCTTTAAATGTTGAAATACGGTTAGCATCTCGTCCCAAATTGAATATTCCGAATCAAGACCCGTCGTTTGGGCCAAATAACCGATCTCGACTCCCTTTGGTTTAATGATTTCGCCAGAATCGTATGAAAGCTGTCCAGCAATAATCTTAAGGAGAGTCGATTTCCCAGCACCATTTCGTCCGACCAATGCGATTCGATCCCTCGTTTGAACTTCGAGCTTTATATTCGTTAAAATAGGGTCAGCCCCGTATGATTTTGATAATTGATTGACTTGTAATAGTATCATTGCTCTCACCTCTATATGTCTACGAATAGTGTAACGTAGAAGCAAGAGAACGGCAATAAAAGAAGATATTTCCAAAATGGCTAGAAAATTATTTGTGAAAGTGATAACAATATTTTCACAAAGATCACAAAATAGTGTATCATTTGAAGTGAGGTGTTTAATGATGGCTGAATTTACACATTTTAATGAAGAAGGCAGAGCCAAAATGGTTGATGTTAGCGATAAGAAGGAAACCGTCAGGACAGCAATTGCTAACTCCAGTATTATCGTGAATAAAGAGATTTATGAGCAAATTACGCAGCATCAAAATAAAAAAGGGGATGTTCTGGCAGTTGCACAAGTTGCAGGCATTATGGCTTGTAAAAAAACAGCTGACATCATCCCAATGTGTCATCCAATCCCATTAACCGGTGTGAACATATCATTTGAATGGGAATTTGAAGATGAAGATTATAGACTTAAAATTGCCGCATCTGTTAAAACGAAAGGGAACACAGGTGTGGAAATGGAAGCGTTAACAGCGGCATCTGTGTGTGCGTTGACAGTCTACGATATGTGTAAGGCAGTGGACAAAGGCATGATTATCGGTCAAACCTATTTAGTCGCAAAGACTGGTGGGAAAAACGGAGATTTTAAAAGAGAGATAGAGATTAAGTAAGATCTCATTCTTTTTTAGAATATATAAGGGTGGGGGAAATAGGATGAGTAACGATACTGTGAAAATACCTCAAGCTACAGCGAAGAGGCTACCGTTATATTATCGATTTTTGAAAAACTTACATTCTTCAGGCAAGCAAAGGGTGTCCTCTGCTGAATTGAGTGAAGCCGTGAAGGTTGATTCAGCTACGATAAGAAGAGATTTCTCTTACTTTGGTGCATTAGGGAAAAAAGGGTACGGTTATAATGTTAATTACTTACTTACCTTTTTCCGAAAGACACTTGATCAAGATGAGTTAACAAAGGTTGCTTTAATTGGTGTCGGGAACCTTGGGACGGCATTATTGAATTATAATTTTTTAAAAAATAATAATACAAAAATTGCTGTTGGTTTTGACGTTGAGGAAGCAAAGGTTGGTACATCGATCGCAGATGTTCCGATCTATCATATGGACAAGCTAGAAAAGGTCATTAAAGAAATGGGCATTTCGGTTGCGATTTTAACTGTACCAGCACCATTCGCTCAAACGATTACAGATCGACTAGTTGATGCGAATGTGAAAGGTATTCTTAATTTTACACCTGCAAGATTAACCGTACCTGCAACAACAAGAGTTCATCACATTGATTTGGCGGTTGAACTCCAATCATTGGTGTATTTCCTTAAACATTATGGGGTAGATGAAGTAGAGGAATAAAAATAAAGGCATGGACTCTGGTTTAAACCTTGAGCTCATGCCTTTTCCTTAGGCTGCTTTCGTACGAATTGTGATTTTTGCAAAGGTCATAGGTGTCATACTTAATATCACGTCACGCATAAAAAGAGCAGGCTCTTATCTCGTCTTTCGATCAATAATCTGCTGGCTAAGTCATGTAACCAACATTCAAAAGAAACCATGTTAAGAGCCTTTATTTATTTTTTCTCCTTCTGGATTGCTTTTACTTTAAAGTGAAAGAGGATCATACGAATTCCACTTCCGAAATCAAAAGTAGCTAAAATGACGAGTAAATAGGTAAAAAATCCCCATTCATCATTTCGTTGTATATCTTGGATAGCGAAATAGGTAAACAACACCCCAAGAAGAATATATATAATCCCTGAAAACAAAGGTGTTCGTGTCATAGAAAAAGACCTCCAATAAAGCTTTGAATATTTTCTGTTTCTCTTATTATTCGTTCTAGATCCTCTTTAAAAACAGATTGTACGAGGACAACAAAGGTGTTCATCGCTACATGAGCTATAATCGGGACAATAATCCGCTTTGTTTTAATATAAAGAAAAGCAAACGTAAACCCCATAGCGGAATAGAGCAATATATGCTCAATTTCTGCATGTGCTAAGGCAAAGATGACAGAACTGATAATGGCTGATAAGAAAAAGTTTAACCTTTTATAAAGTGAACCGAAAATAATTTTTCGAAAAACGATTTCTTCGAGAATAGGACCAATCACAGAGCTGACGATCACAACAATCGGAAAAGATTCGATGAGAGAGAGAATTTGCTGTGTATTTTCAGAGCCCATTTCTATCCCTAACCAGTTTTCAATATTGGCAGCTAACCCTTGAGCAAATAAAGCAAGAAATACACCAGCGATCGCCCAAAAGACGGAAGCTGATACAGGAGCGGAATTTCGATAGAGGTCCGGTTGCTTCATCTCTTTTCGCAAAAGGATCAAGATTGCTACTAGTGCTGCTGTAAAACTGAAGACGATCCAAATCACGACAGAGTGAATAGCCATTTCTTCTACACTATATCCAAGTAACATGCCACCAAATGTTAAAGCTGGCACCCCTACAAAACTAGAAAGGTGCATCGTAATATAAATGATTAAAATGTACCAGTATTCTTTCTTCAAATTATGATTCCCCTTTTACACCTAACTAATGATGCACTAAAACTATTCTACTAATAAAATCGATAAACGTACAAACAGAAGCCTTAAAATATTTATTATTGGATAATATTGCAAAAGTTGTACATACTTTGAAAGGTTATGTTTTCAAAGGAAAAGATATGAATGTGAGGCAAATCTTAATTAATATTTTGTAAAAAAATCAGTTGAAAAACAGTAAAAATTTTTACAGGAAATTTGCACTTGATGCTTGCAAAAAAAATAAGAATTCATTAATATAATAATTGTGTTAGCACTCAAAGCGTTCGAGTGCTAATAAAATATTACATATTATATTTGAGGAGGTTGTTTCACTTGTTAAAGCCACTAGGTGATCGCATTGTTATTGAGCTTGTTGAAACGGAAGAAAAAACTGCAAGCGGTATCGTTTTACCAGATTCAGCTAAAGAAAAGCCTCAAGAAGGAAAAATTGTAGCTGTTGGTACGGGTCGTGTACTAGACAACGGTGAGCGTGTAGCTCTTGAAGTTTCAGTAGGTGATCGCATTATCTTCTCAAAATACTCTGGAACAGAAGTGAAGTACCAAGGTCAAGAGTATTTAATTTTACGTGAAAATGACATTTTAGCTATCGTAGGCGAATAAGATTTTAAAATTATGACTGTAGGAATATAAACAAAACTTAAGGAGGTTTTTTTCAAATGGCAAAAGACATTAAATTCAGTGAAGATGCTCGCCGTGCGATGCTACGCGGTGTAGACGCTCTTGCAGATGCAGTGAAAGTAACCCTTGGACCTAAAGGTCGTAACGTGGTTCTTGAGAAAAAGTACGGTTCTCCATTAATCACAAATGACGGTGTAACGATTGCAAAAGAAATCGAATTAGAAGATGCTTTTGAAAACATGGGTGCGAAGCTAGTTGCGGAAGTGGCGAGCAAGACAAATGATGTTGCTGGGGACGGAACAACTACAGCAACAGTGCTTGCACAAGCGATGATTCGTGAAGGTTTAAAGAACGTAACAGCTGGTGCTAACCCAATGGTTATCCGTAAAGGAATCGAAAAAGCGGTTGCTACTGCTGTAGAAGAATTAACTGCGATTTCTAAACCAGTAGAAAACAAAGAAGCGATCGCACAGGTTGCTGCTATTTCTTCTGCTGATGAAGAAGTTGGACAATTGATTGCAGAAGCGATGGAGCGTGTAGGAAACGATGGTGTTATCACAATCGAAGAATCTAAAGGATTCACGACAGAGCTTGATGTCGTAGAAGGTATGCAATTCGACCGTGGATATGCATCTCCTTACATGGTAACGGATTCTGACAAAATGGAAGCTGTTCTTGAAAATCCATATGTTTTAATTACTGATAAGAAAATTAGTAACATCCAAGAAATCTTACCAGTGCTTGAGCAAGTCGTTCAACAAGGTAAGCCATTATTATTAATTGCTGAAGATGTTGAAGGAGAAGCTCTTCCAACATTAGTATTGAATAAACTACGTGGTACATTCAATGCAGTAGCAGTTAAGGCTCCAGGATTTGGTGACCGTCGTAAAGCAATGCTTGAAGACATCGCTATCCTAACTGGTGGTTCTGTTATCACTGAAGACCTTGGCTTAGAGCTTAAGTCAGCTACAGTTGAACATCTTGGCCGTGCAGCTAAAGTTGTGGTTACAAAAGAAAACACAACGATCGTGGAAGGTGCTGGAGATTCAGCACAAATCGCTTCACGCGTTGCTCAAATTCGTGCTCAAATGGAAGAAACTTCTTCTGAATTTGACCGTGAAAAGTTACAAGAACGTCTTGCTAAATTAGCTGGAGGAGTTGCCGTTGTTAAAGTCGGTGCTGCTACTGAAACTGAGCTTAAAGAGCGCAAGCTACGCATTGAAGATGCATTAAATTCAACTCGTGCTGCTGTTGAAGAAGGTATCGTTTCTGGTGGTGGAGTTGCATTACTTAATGTATACAATAAAGTTGCTGCTATTCAAGCAGATGGCGACGAGCAAACGGGTGTAAACATCGTCCTTCGTGCTATCGAAGAACCAGTTCGCACAATCGCTGCTAACGCTGGTCTAGAAGGCTCTGTCGTTGTTGAGCGCCTAAAGCATGAAGAAATCGGTATTGGTTTCAACGCTGCAACAAACGAGTGGGTAAACATGATCGAAGCTGGTATCGTGGACCCAACTAAAGTTACGCGTTCTGCACTTCAAAACGCAGGATCTGTTGCTGCTATGTTCTTAACAACAGAAGCAGTCGTTGCTGACAAGCCAGAACCACCAGGAACTGCTCAAATGCCTGACATGAGCGGCATGGGTGGAATGGGCGGCATGATGTAAGAAAGACCTATAATCCCTGATGTATAAGGGTTTATAAGCCTTTAATCTTGTTCGTGTTCATGCTTTTGTTCATGTTTTGAATCAATTAGATTTTTCGAGAGGTCTTTCATTAAGTTACCAAACTTAGTGGAAGCCTCTTTTTTTATGTTCTTTGTCATGTGGGCGTATATATCCATAGTCGTATTAATGTCGCTATGTCCTAAGCGTTCTTGAATTTCTTTTATATGAACGTTTGCTTCAATTAGTAAAGACGTATGTGTATGCCTAAATGAATGTGGTGTAATATCCTTTTTAATCTTGGTTTTCGTAAGTAATCGCTGCAATCTAATAGAAATCGCTTTTATTGTTTTTGGATAGCCTTCATTAGTAGCAAAGATAAAATTATTATCTTGATAAAACGGTTCATTTTCCTTTTTAATTTCATCTTGTTCTTCTTTATGCAATTGCAGCAAGTCAATTACTAATTTATCTATTGTTATGGTACGGTGAGAAGTTTGTGTTTTAGGTGTAAGCAACGTATATTTAGACTTGTTATTAGTTGGATTGTAATACGTTCTATATACCGTTAAAGTTTGGTTATCAAAATCAATATCAGACCATTTTAAAGCAACCATTTCACCTGCTCTTAAACCAGTATAAGCAAGTAATGTGAAAGTAAGTAAATCACCTTCTAAGCCATCATTTTTAGCAATGTTTAGAAATTCCCCTAATTCTTCTTTTTCGAGAAACTTTTGTTTTATGGAGTCACCTTTTTCAAGATCAGCAACAGTTTTCTTTTTCTTCGGCAAAGTAATATCATTTGTAGGTACTTCTTTAATTAGTTTATTTTCTTTTGCATATTCAAACACCATATTGGCGGAAGTGTGGATACTTGAAACATAGTTTGTACTAAATTCATTGGAAAGCTTATCTATTGTATCCTGGTATACCTTTTTGTTTATCTTTTGAATAGCTATTTCCCCAAACTCATTTTTGATATGTTTCAAGGCTATTTTTCTAGCCCTTAAGCTACTTTCTTTTGCTTTCATTGTTTGTAAATAATGCTTTTCCCAGTCATCAGACAAAGCATTAAATGTTATTTTTGATGGCTGGATGTATTCATCATTATGAAATTGCCTTTCAAACAAGGCAGCAGCAAGTTGGGCATCTTTCTTTGTTAAAAAGCCAGACTTACTTACTTGTTTATCTTTTTCAGTTATGGGATCTTTCCCAGCGTAAGCACGATATGCCCATTTCTTGCCACGTTTATAGATGTATGCCATTTAATCACCTTCTTTTTTACGTTTTTCATATCTATTAGAGATATAAGCCTCAATGATTCCATGAATAATTTTTATATCTTCATCACGCAATCTATGAAAAAAAAGTTTGTCTAATATTGACTTATCCCCTGGATTTATATTGTAATCACGACCATAAAAAACCTCATATTCCTTTTGAGTTAGTAACCATTTTAGATCAAAATAGGGTTCCTCAATGGGTTCAGCTTTTAATGTACCTTTTTTTAATTTAAATTTATTTTTGTTAACAGTATCAATTGAATTATTTAATGAATATTCCACATCTCGTATTAAACTAGCTTTGAATTTTCGAAAATCATTCCATAATTCCTTTTCATTTAAACCTTTTATATTGGCATATTCAGTTATTAATTTTTCTTGATAGTTGTTTTTAACAGGACGAATATCTAAATAATACGCAATCGAAAATAATACCTTTTCTGAAGGTAACTTATTCCCATTTTCTACCTGACTGAGATAACTAGCAGTAACACCTATAACATTTTCCAATTCATTCAGGGTCATGTCTTTAATTTTTCTTTGTTCTTTAATCAATTTACTTATAAAAGGATACTTCATGGATTTTCCACACCTTCTTTTTTATTTATATAATATCATATTTAGAGAACATGTACCAATTGAAAGAACATTGACAAATATTTTAGTACATGTTTTAATAAAAGTACATGTTATAAAGAAGGCTTCTAAACATACGCATGTACAAATGGAGGGGAGTAGAATGCTCAATGTTCAAATTGATGAAGAGACAGTAAATACCATGCTTGAAAAAGCAATTAATGAAAAAGTGAAGGAATTAGCTTCACTAAAATATTTCATGACCTATCAAGAATTAGCCGAGTATCTAAACATCAGTAAGCCAGTAATTGAGGACAGACTTATCAAAAACGGCTTACGTTATTACAAGGTGGGGAGTAAGTATCTGTTTAAAAAGGAGGAAGTTGATCAATTCCTGGATGATATGACAGCCAGCATGACAGCTACAAACAATGATTTAAAATTCTTTACAAAGTTACAAGCGAGGATATAAGTAATGGACCCTACTGGATTTAAGGAATGGTTTTGTTTAGCTATGGGGTAGTGTCAAAGATGAGCTTGCGGAAGAAGCTCCAATAATGCAGAAGGGCTAAGCATAAACAAGGAGTGGTGGCACAAAGTAGACCTGTCACTCTAAGTAGTAACAGATAATAGGGCGAACTATCTTTCCGTAAGTGAAGGCTTGTTTCGCCCCATATTATGATCCAAGCAACAAGGTTATGAAGAAAATAATAATGGCTGTCAGAAAAGAAATCCCAGATTTGTCTAAAGAGGTTTTTTGTGACTTGTAAAGCAGCCTAAATACTTGGCTGCTTAAACAATGGAAATATCAAAAATGTAAGTAAACGACAAGCAATTTCTGTGGATGCGCGTTTTGATATAGCACATCATCAACTCTCACATGCGTTCCGTACAATGTTGCAAGGGCTGGTTGTAAAACCTAATGGAAAACCAACCCTCATACCAGATAGAGACGTGCGACCTGAGTCCTACGTAATCGTTTACCAAGAGCCTTGGCGGACTTTGCAGACGTCATGCACGCAGTGCGATGAATCCATCGAAAAAAAAGGGAAAAAAAATAGCCCACGATGCGATATTCGCTCCGGAACTATTATGATACTTGTAAATTTTAACGACACCGACACCGCAAATGTCGGAACTGCTTTGCTTCTATGTTACACGAAAGTCAGCACCAAACAATAATACGAGAGGTGTGTCTTGCATGAGCGATAAAAACATAGCTACTATAGATTATTTTACCATAAATTTCGAGGAAATCAACAGAAAGTTCTTATCACAGGAAGACTTTGAGGATAATGAACTAATCACAATAGATTGCGTCGGTTCAGGCGGCAACGGTGGAAATAACGATGATGGGACGACAACAGGTGCCGACGATGACGATAACCAGTCTGAGAATCGTGCACATGTACCTGACGACATTTTCGTCCCTAAGTATCTAGCAGACTATCTAAATAATTTGGTTCTACCGAATCAAATCGAAAATAAGTTTTTGATAAAAGTCGGTGAGGATGCACTTAAAAAGAAGATAGCTGACGTGGAACAAGACAACATGTCTGTTAAAGGTAATCGGTTAAAACAACGTTTACCAACTAAACTAGAATTCGATGAAGTAGCGGTTATCATGATGTCTATCTTCACGTTTAGAAGCATTCAAATGACGGAACGAGTAGAGGATACCCTTCTTGCGGTATATGACCACAACAAAAACTCTGCAAAGAGAGGGACCTATAATCCGAACAGCGGATACTTTTACGAAATGATGGAGCGGCTTGCTCCGAATTTCACGCGACACGAAATGGACGAAGTACTTCACAAAATCGAACGTTCCATCTCAACAGTTGAACAAACAAAAGAGCGTCATTTGTTCGCTGTAAAAAATGGAATCTATAACCGACAAACAAGACAGTTAATGCCGTTTGATTCGAAGTATGTGTATCTCACAAAGATACCGGTGGACTATAAATTGAACCCAATGAATCCTGTGTTGACAGCTCCAGATGGCTACAAATGGGATGTAGAGTCTTGGATTCGAGACATCACAGACAACGACGCGGATACCACTACATTGATATGGCAAGTCATTGCGGACTGTCTGCAACCGAATTATTCACGTCACAAGAGTATATGGTTCTACTCTGAAAAAGGAAATAACGGGAAAGGGACTGTTGGTCAACTGATCAAGAACTTACTCGGTAAAGGAAACTACTCGTCTTTGTCTGTGACTGACTTCAACCATGAGTTCTTGAAAGAAACGTTGCTTGGTGTCGCCGCGAACATCGCGGATGAGAATGACGTTTCGGTATTCATCGACTCCGTCAAAGATTACAAGGCGTCTGTGACAGGTGATGACATCAACATCAACAGAAAATACCAAAAGCCATTACGTATCCAGTTTAACGGTACGAACATTCAGATGATGAACGGTCTACCGAAGACAAAAGATAAGACAGAGTCATTCTACCGACGCATTATTCTTGTTCCGTTTATGAAATCATTCACAAATAATGGTGAACGTGAATACATCAAGAGCGATTATATTAATAGAAAAGAAGTATTGGAATATGTGTTGCACAAAGCATTGGATATGGATTTTGACGAGTATATTGTTCCACAACGCTCTGCTGAGGTACTTGATAGTTACCGTGAGAAGAACAATCCAGTGCTTGAATTCTGGAATGAATACAAAGAGCAATTCGTTTGGGATTTGCTACCAACTCAGTTCTTGTATGATTTGTTTGTGAAATGGCATGAGAGAAACAACCCAAGTGGCAAAGTCATGTCGAAACGTACATTCACGGATGACTTACTTGCTGTTGTTCAAGCTCAGGGCGACCCGTGGGTTAATAAAACAGGGCAAAATAAAAAGATTCAATCAAAAGGAAAGATGGACGACGACGAGCCACTTATCACAGAGTTTGGACTAGATAGACATGATAGGAGTGGAAAGGCAACACCGTGGATGTGCCCAGACTACAATGGGGATAATAGCTCGAAGAAACGTGAGTTCCCTAGAATGAAAGAATATAGAGGACTTCTTCGTGCATGAGTCACAGGTTAAAATTGACTCCTTTTTGAAGGAGAAACTAGGAGTGTGACTCTTTTTTTAGGAGTGTGACTCCTTTTTTGGGAGTGAATCACAGAAACAAAGGAGTATTAATACGAACAATAATCGTTCATTTTGAATCTCACTCCTTTTTAAGGAGCGTCACTCCTTCGAAACTCCTTATTTTTTGAGCAAAAAGGAGTGAATAAAATGAGGAGTATCAAGGCCTTGACGATCGTCACTCCTTCACTCCTTCTTTTTTAAAGAAAAAATAAAAGTAAATAAACAAGGATTATAGTTAAATATATAAATAGTTCTTATTTCGAGAAGGAGTCAAGGAGTCAATCTCACCTTTTAGTGTGACTATGTACCTTTTGTAACAGCAACACCGCTTGATTTCGTGTGACCAATCGCCATAACTAACACGTCGATCCAGTCAAGCGTGACTACAGGGAAAGATAATCTATATGATGAGAGATAACGATTATTATTCCGTTCCGTAGCAAGAGTATTACAAATCATCGAGGACTACCGAGTGAATACGGAGAACCTGAAAGAGATGTCGCAGGAGATGAAATAATAGTTACTATTTACAGGGCTTCCCCTTTTGGTTATAGAATACATATTTTTTACAAATGGTGTAAAACATAAGGTTGTATAAAAATTGATTAGTAAATAGGGGGTAAGTAGGTATGCAGCAGACTGCAAAGTGTAAAATAAAGGGGATTAGACCTTTATTAATAAATTGTTTCTCAAATGACACTATTTCATTAGAAAGGAAGGTGAGAACGGGAGTAGCGGGGAATGACCCGGAAGAATGGAAGAAGAGCTACACCGCAACCAAGGACGGGCAGCTTTATGTGGAGCCATCGTATATTTTCGGGTGCCTACGTGCAGCTTCCTTTCATACCAAAAGTGGAAAGGGTTCCATCCAGGCTAAGTTCTCCGCAACTTTACAAGTCTTGACAGAAAAAATTCTTTTCAATCGGTACATACCAAAGTTGAATGAATTTCTTGAGTGTTCTCAGGAAGATCCTGTTTACCTGGATGTTCGTTCAGTTAAAAATCCGGGGACAAAGGGTCGTAATGTCCGTTACAGGGTAGCGATGTCAACTGGATGGGAAACGGAATTTGAACTTCAATGGGATAATACTATCATTTCCAGCGGACAAGTGGAACAGGTCCTTCTGGATGCAGGTTCCCTAATAGGATTAGCTGACGGAAGGTCTATTGGATTTGGACGGTTTGAAGTCGTTTCTCTTGAAGTTTTGGAGACGAAAAATGCCAAGACAGCGTCCGCCTAAAGAAGTTTGGCACGAAAATATCCGGCCAATGGTCTTCTACCGTGATGGCCAGCGCTGTACCCGATGTGGGGAGCCGGTTACATTAAAGACCTGTCACATTGATCACAAAATTAGTGGAAAACTGGGATCAAACAGCACTAAAAATTTACGTACTTTATGTCGGGTATGCCATACGCTCCGTGCCGATTTAAGGCACGGAGGGATGAAGGGAAACGCTTTGAATCAGGGTATTATTGGTCCTGGCTGGCGCGAGCAGGCCTGGGAATAATTCAACGTGGAGGCTGGGCGGGTAGTTGAATTACATGGAATCCGGTATGGTGCGGTATGGTTAGGTAAGGTTTGGTCTGGTAAGGTACGGTACGGTTTGGTTCGGTGAGGTGAGGCTGGGTTAAAAGGTAACTGTTAACAAGCAGTCGCCTTTTTATCTATCCTTACAAATTGATTTGAAATTAGAATATAATGTTTAATTACGTTACTCACCAAACCTTAAAAGGCTCTAGAGACACCAGAACAGCCTACGGAGCACCTGCAACACCATCCTCTACTATCATAAGCACAGATGTGAGGGAATTCTGGTAATGGGGGATGATGAAATCAGGAAGTATAGAGAATGCCTTCTTACAGCTCCTACATTTAAGCCTGCATATCACATTTTCCATTCGTCCCCAGTTTCGGCAATGATGACATTCCTTTCAAAGAATCCATGTCGGTGTAGAAGCCCCTTTGATCCACAGTCTGGGCATTCAAGAATGACCGGAAAGTCATTCTCTTTTCCTCTTTCTTTATAGGTGCTGATACTGACGTTAAAATCATGGATGATACACATAAAAAAATCTCTCCGGCAAAATGTGCAAAATAATAGCCACATTATAACAGAAGAATAGATTTTGTCTGCCGGAAAAACATGAAAAAAACACCCGTTTTTTTGAGGGAATAAAGTGAGTGTTTACACGATTTCTCTTGGTGCATTCTTGTACTTTGAACTTTCTTACTTCCTATTAGCACTTTTCACTTGGTCAGTTATTACATACCCTTTAATATCAAATGTTCGGTTAGTTCTACTTCGAATGGCTAATCCTCATTTAGAGAACGAATGTGGCAAACGATAGCCAGTTCGATTGCTTGATTAAATCATTCTGGGCTTCAAACAAGAGAAGGGCGATGAAGGCTTGTTCAACCCCTGATGGTGGGATGAATTCCAAAAAGCCGAGTTCACTTTTTTTGGTCAGTTAGACTCAAATCAATTCCTTCCCTTCTGGTACACCAAAGTCAAAATCCAGGTGCGGATTTGTTTTTCCTTTCGTTTGTGCTAATAAATGGTCCAGCGTTGGTTTGGTTTGGACAGGTCTGATAACAATTTCGTCGGCTAAGAGTTCCAGCTCGATCTGAGAACCGTGTCTTAGGCCAAGATTCTTTGCGAATTGGCTGGGGATACGAACTGCTAAACTGTTTCCCCATTTTTTAACTGTGACCATGTGTTTCCCCCCTTTTTGGTTGTCTGCATGTCTTTTCGTCTCGGTTTTTGTGCTTTCTTGCCTATTCGTATGAAGTTCTTCACCTTTGGGCATCATTTTATCACCTCATTGTTGATATCTATATTGTATCTACTATATGTTTATCATTTTTTTTAAATCATGCGCAACTTTTGACAAAATGTACGAAAACCAAGTAAATTTCATGCCAGTACTGGCATCTTCTCCTCGGATTTTTGCTTTGCCTCACTCTCCGGGCAATGATAGGGACGCATTTTTTAGTTGGATATGTCGTATCTGCTCTGCTCTTAATTGGATGTATTGACGGTTTTCGAGAATCTTACAGCGATAATAAAGTTTTTAAATTCTTATGCTACCATAGGGGCGGTTTAGCTCAAGAAGGAGATTTTTGCAGACAAAAAATAAAATTAAAATTATCTGGTATTTACCATCTGTTTCCTTTAGTGTAGAATTACACTATGTAATATATGGAAGATAATCATCGTATTTACTTTAAAGGGGTGGATATAAATGATGCTATTAGTACCTTTCCTGACCGCTATCATACCTGGAATTATAATATTGTGGCTAACGTGGTGGTTCACTAAAAAGGGTTTTCCCTTATATGGAAGGTTGTTACCTGGATCCCTAGCATTAATAGCTTCTGTTGTTCTCTTTTATGTTGGTTTTGTCAGTATTAGAGGATTTGAAGGTGGGGTATATGGCATTCTGAGTATTATTTTGTTTATTTTTTCTGTTTTATCTTTTATTTTTGTAAAATGGGATACCAGGGATGCTGGTAAGATGGACTTATAAACAATTCGCTTTATAACAAGCCGTATTAAGCCATAATGGAGTTCACGTTTTTATACTTTTAATCTGGTTGCCGTCAACACGGATTCTTTTACATCTATAGATGCAGGATAGTGAAATATTGTGAAAAGATTTTAGGGGGTGTTTACGGTGAAAACAAATAGTATATGGTCAATTGTCTTTATTGTATTGGGATTACTTTCTTTCGGGCTTAACTGGATAATAGAAGGTTATTTTGAACTGATTGCCCTTATAGGAACTATTTTTTTATTTTTAGGAGTTGTATTTAGTTTTATTGCTATCCTTAATAAGGAAAAAGGTAGTATGAAATTTATTTCACTAACTACTTTTTTTATTATACTTTTTTTAATTACGTGGTTTGAACCATTTCAAATCATCCGTATAATGACTTGGCTTAAGAATATTACTTAACGAATGGGTGCTTCAAATGCCGATGTAGGAAAGGCTAGCTACCAGTTAGATCAGCGGTACAGCGAGGTGCCGAAAATTAAAACACCACTAGAAGGGAAAGCGGTTGACTCGGGCTGTCGTCTATCGCTATTATCATAAAGTTTACCCTTTGTGGTTTACAAAATCACACATCGTGATATAGTTTTAGTATGGAGTTGTTACACAAAGAATGGTTCTAGCCAACGAACCCAAAAGCTGACGTCCATCAGCCGAACTTGAGTTTACTAGATCATTTACGTTTTTCGTATGTGCTGGAACCACATACAAAACAGCAGAACGTCACGGCTTGAATTAGAAGTTCTGTGAACCCTAATGCAAGTCCAACGCGAAGCGAAAGAAAAAGCCCCCGTAGTCGTCCAACTACGGGGTTTTTTTTTTGTGCTGTATTCCTGGTGTCATGGGTTGAGCCATCGTTCCATACCCTGTCATGCAAGTCCATACGAGAAAGCGGCTCCGGGTTGTCCAGGCCCGGTAAAGATGCTGCATAAAATCGATGAATTTCTATATGATAAGGTCAAGCGGTTGGTTTTGTTAAGGTTTTAACCGAGCGCCTATGTCGGCCAGTCCACTTGCTGCCAAGATGTCGGCAATAAGTTTCAGGTCCACGCCCGCCAGGGAGAGCAAGATGACACCCAGGATAAGGACGATTGCGAAAATCGACCATTTCAGCTCCTTGAGTATCAATGCTTGTCCTTCCTTGCGGGTTTTATAGGCGTTAGCCCTTTTGAGGGGGCATTGGTTGGTGTTGAGTTTGGAGTTGTTAGGTGCCAACCACCCTCACCTCTTTCCTATATTGAGGATAAAAGGACAGGTTCACTTCTCGTAACATTATTATAACAAATCCAGCTTCACCTATAAGGCATTTTAGGGGAAAAAGTGTTCGACAAAGTCGAACCCCGGAAATCCGGAATTACTTGCCGGCATTCGCCTGCAGATAGATCTGGGTCATACGGAAAACGTCTCGTTCATTCCAGTTTTCCTTCATTTGTGCGTTCATACGAGTTACCTCAAGCAAAAATTTATAGAAGTAAAACTCCTGCGGGAAGAAAAAGAAGCGTTCTGCATGTTCAGCGTAAAACACATACCCTCTGAATTCTGTATCCCCTCGTTCCATCCTCGCTTTGGTCCGTTTGTTGCCGTCGGCGCAAATAAATGCGTCTTTGAGGCCAAACATGCGGACAAAATAAGGCAATCTCTCATCCTCTAATTTTTCCTTGATAAAAGGAGTTTCGGGGTCAATGCGCAACTCGGACCCCGGGATGATTTCGATGGGAACCCCCAGCTCCCCTTTTAAGTGGTTCATGGCTGGCACATCAAAGTGAAAGGTGAAGGTTCCAAAACCGGTGATAAAAGCATATTGGAAGACTTCATAATCTTCCAAACCGAGTTCCGGGTGCTGTGAAACAAGATCAATCACCGGATTGGAGTAAGGATTCTTCTGGATGTGGGGTACGACCGAGGTACTTGTAAAAAAGGGTCATAGCATGGATTTTTTTTACATTTACAACCCTTTTTACTCTGTAGGGTAGGGTGGGGTCAGAAAAGTGCGGTTGTTGGTAGGATCCTAATAGGGGTAGTGTCATTGTCGCTACTCCTATTAAGGAATACTTAAACTAAATCACAAATTAAAGAAGAAACACATCTTAAAAAATGAGCATTGAACCTTTGCATAATAAGCAAAAGTCCTTTAAAATTTGTTAGCCGGGTAGAAAATGCTATAATGCTCTTATAAAAAAGAATGGATGCAAAATAGTTTAGGTAAGTTCTAAAACGATTTCTTTTATTCTTCGACAAACAGGCCAGATTCGTAATTTCTCAAGAGAATAATACAAGTCGCTGTAGGGGTTTTTGTGTTTTTTCACTTATGATCACTTTGATATACAAGACCTATTTCATCTCTCACTTTATCCAACACTTGTATCGTGGTGTATGAATTTTTATATGAGTTAGTATCAGACTCTGTTTTTCCTCGGTTGATTAATTCAATAAATTCTTTCACTTCGTAATACATAGCTGGATGAGATTGGTCGACTGTTAATTGTTCAACCGTGCCGTCAGTGTAGTGAATTTCTACTTTTTCAGCCGTATGAATCTTATCAATCATGATACTTCCTTTTTCGCCTTGAATTTCGCTTGGTAAATAAGAGTTCGTTATTTTGGAATACATCACAATCGCATCTTTATCATCATATTTTAAGATGACGCTACCTTCACCATCCACACCCGAATCAAGCATAATGCCTGTTGCCTTCACTTCTTTTGGTTCACCAAATAATGTAATAAGTGGATACAAACAATAGACACCAAGGTCCATTAATGAACCGTTCGCAAACTCTGGATTGAAGGCATTAAGGACAATTCCTTCTTTGTATTTATCATAACGAGATGAATACTGACAATAGCTTGCAAAGTATCTACGGATAGGACCAATTTTATGTAAATTATCTTGAATGACCTTGAAGTTTGGAAGTAATGTTGATTTCATTGCTTCCATTAATAGGGCGTTATGATCTTTTGCGGCTTGAATCATCCTCGCTACTTCGGTTGCATTAACAGCCAGTGGCTTTTCACATAACACATGTTTGCCATTTTGCAAAAATAAAATAGCTTGTTCTGCGTGATATGAATTGGGAGTAGCAATGTACACCGCGTCAATTTCTTGACTAACTGCCATTTCTTTTAGGTTTGTAAATATTTTTGTTACTCCATATTTACTTGCAAATTCTTCTGCTCTACTAATCGTGCGAGAATAAACAGCAGTTAGTTTAAAATCTTCTACATCATTTGCTGCTTCAAGTAATCTTTCTGTAATCCAATTAGTACCGATTACGCCGAATCGAACCATTTATTCAACCTCATTCCTTTGTTTTATAAAACGAAGAGTTTTGTTTACTACACTTATGAAGCGTTTTTCATCGCCAATAGGATTTTATTTTCCCATAAAAAAACTTATATAGACATGGGGCCTACCAGTGAAATATTGGTGATAACCCAAATAGGGCTCATACTGTGAGTGATGGCTAAATTCTTGGCTGTGCCCCACCCAATAATGATCTCTGATCCGGCCATAGAAGGGACTGAATCAGAGGCTATTTTTTCTTTCCTGTATGGACTGTGTTATTTGTAATATGCAGTAAAGACCGCAATTCATAAAAGAAATAAATGCGGTCTTTACGATGTTTCCATATTTTTTAAAGTGTACTCTATTCGAGATTGGCATGTTTGCCGTACATTTTAGTAGAGTCTAAGCCTTTTTTTTCCATAAAACACAAGATCAATGCATCATAAAATAATAACATCGTTTGCTCAAAAAGTGACCCCATTGGTTGTATGGTCTTATATTCACTTTCAGATTGATCTTTCGGTGATCCAGGCAATTTAATGATAATATCAGCTAATTTTCCAATCGTGGAGTCAGGGGAAATCGTTACAGCTGCGACCGTCCCACCTAAACTTTTTGCTTTTTCAGCGATTGAAACCAAGGTTTTCGTTTCACCTGAACCTGAACCGATGATCAACAAATCACCTTTTTCTAAATTTGCTGTTACAGTTTCACCGACTACATAAGCATCGATCCCCATGTGCATCATTCTCATCACGAAAGATTTGCCCATAAATCCAGATCTGCCCGCACCTGCAACAAAGATTTTTTTGGATTCCAGAATCTTATTAACCAACTTCTCTGCTTCTTCGTCAGAGATTAAGTCGACTGTCCGACTTAATTCTTGAACGACTTCAGCTAAATATTGAGTAGTTTTCATAGTTATAATTAACCTTGTTTAATTAATTCTTGCATTTTAGCTGCAACTGCTTTTTTATCGTCTTTGCTTGTGATACCGCCACCTACGATGACAAGATCTGGTTGTACTTTAATCACATCTGGAAGTGTTTCTAATTTGATTCCGCCTGCAATAGCAGTTTTCGCATTTTTTACAACGCTCTTAATGGTTGCAAGGTCTTCGAAAGAATTTTTTCCTACAGCTTGAAGGTCATAACCTGTGTGAACGCAGATATAATCTACTCCTAGTTCATCCAGTTCTTTCGCACGACCTTCAATGTCTTTAACTGCGATCATATCAGCAAGGATTTGTTTACCTTGTTTTTTTGCTTCTTCTACAGCACCTTTAATGGACTCGTCTTCAGCTGTACCAAGAATGGTGATGATGTCAGCGCCTGCTGCAGATGCTTGGCTAACTTCATATCCAGCTGCATCCATGATTTTAAGGTCAGCTAATACAGTTAAGTTAGGGAAGGCAGCTTTCACTTCCTTTACTGCTTTAAGGCCTTCATTAATCACAACCGGCGTGCCGATTTCTACAACATCTATATGATTTTCTACTTCTTTCACCAATTCAATGGCTCCTGGAATATCTACAAGATCTAATGCTAATTGTAATTTCATTTATTACTCGCTCCTTATATAATAGTATATTGTGCCGTATAGCTTTCTTTTGCACAGTGTTATTGTATCCAATTGATAGCTATTTACTAACGGTATGATACTCAGTATACTGGGTATGTTACTAAATTAAAAGTATGCACTTTTTTATCATATAGTAACAAAAAGTATACTATTGGACATAATAAGGGTTGGAGGTGAAATGAATGCCGAATCTTGGGGAAAAAGTGTTTAATTGTGAAAAAGAATTGACTCTTTCGATTATTGGCGGAAAATGGAAAATGTTGGTATTGTGGCATCTAGGAAAAGAAGGAACCAAACGTTTTGGTGAACTAAAGGCCCTCATGCCGGGTATCACTCAAAGAATGCTTGTTAATCAATTGCGCGAACTTGAAGACCATTTGATTGTTCATCGTGAAGTCTATCCTGTCGTTCCACCAAAAGTTGAATACTCACTCACTGAGTATGGAAGAAGTCTGATGCCTATTCTGGATGCTATGTATGACTGGGGTAAAGATTATATTGAGAATGTATTGGAAAAAGAAACAGAAAACAAATCGTCTATTCAGTAGAAAAAAGAGTTTCTCCTAGGGGTTCGAAAAAGTGTAAAAAAGTTCATATACTAACAAACCACGGTTAGCTATCTTAATAAAGATGCTGTCCGTGTTTTTTTATATCTCTACGTATTTAAAAGGTTGAAAAAACACAACATTTAAACACAACATTTAATAAAAGAATCAGTTACTAAAAAGCCAAGGGCAGCGAATCTTGTATAATCGCTGTCCTTGGCTTTTCACTCTTGGTATTGGATTCAAGTTTATAGTATTATTTTTAACACTATGTTATACCAATGTGTCTATATGTTAATAAAGTGCGTACTTTCAAAAGTATAACATACGTAATATACTGATTTTGCTCAAGTAATAGCGAGCTTAAAGAATACTACCAAACCTTAAGGGAATACAGCTACAAGCATGGTGAGATGAAGTGAAACTTCATTTAATAATTTATACATGTTGTTGCTTTTTACGAAAGGAGAGATCCGCATGGAAAGGTTCAAAACTAAGCATCGAAAAGTTTGTGAAAGATGTCTAATCATCACCATAAATAATGAAACCTGTCCAAAATGTGGACATTCTCAATTAAGAGATATCATTATTACCGGACAAGCTGGGAGAAATAAACGAAACTTACATCCAAAAGTAGGATAACGCAATAGCGAAAATCCTTGTTGTTTTGTAGGGGAAACGAAGAAAATCAGACATTTTTCTATTTGAAAATGCTTTGAAAAAGTGGAGGAATGAAAAGTGGATTCTATGACGTTTGTCTTATTTGGGGCAACTGGGGATTTAGCTAAGCGAAAAATCTACCCTGCCTTGTTTAATTTATATTTGAATCAAAAATTACCAGATTCTTTTTTGATCATTGGTGTAGGAATAGACGAAATGTCTGATGTTGATTTTCAAAACCATGTAACAGACTCGCTATACACTTTTTCTAGACACTTGATAAATGATAAATCCGAAAAACAAGAGTTTGTAAAGGCATTTCGTTATTGCCAGTTAGATTTCACGAATGCTGAAGGGTATAAGAAGTTAGTTGAAGTCGTTCAACAAAATGAAAAAGACCAGAGTATTGAAGAGAATCGAATGTTTTATCTTTCTGTTGCTCCTGAATTCTTTGATGTAATTGCTTTGAACATCAAGGAGAGTGGATTAGGCTCGACAAAAGGATGGAAACGATTAATGATCGAAAAACCATTTGGGCGTGATTTAAAATCTGCTCAAGATTTAAATGAAAAACTAAGCAAAGCTTTTGAAGAAGACGAAATTTTCAGGATTGACCATTATCTTGGAAAACCGATGGTTCAAAACCTTGAAGCTTTAGAATTTGCCAACCCTGTGCTGCAATCACTATGGAACAATCGGTATATTGCCAATGTGCAAATAACGGCTAGTGAAACGGTTGGTGTAGAAGAGAGAGCTAGTTATTATGAAAAAGCAGGGGCTATTCGTGATATGGTCCAAAATCATATGATGCAGCTGTTGATGATGACGGCCATGCATCAGCCAAAACAGATGAGCACGAACGATATCCGTACAGTGAAAAGAAAAGTTATGGACTCTCTTCGGCCTGTACAGAAAGATACTGTAGGTATCCACGTTGTTCGTGGTCAATATGGACCGGGGGAAATAAAGGGTAAACCTGTAGTCGGATATTTAGAAGAACCTGGAGTGAATGCTTCTTCCACAAACGATACATTTGTGGCTGCTCGTTTATGGATTGATAGTTCATTCTGGGATGGGGTGCCATTTTATATCCGGACAGGAAAAAGAATGAAGGAAAAGTCGACGCGGATTGTGATTGAATTCAAGAATCCAACGAAAGATGTGTATACTAACGAGAATCAATTTGCAGAACCCAATCTATTAGTTATCAAAGTAAGTCCAAATGAGGGTGTGTCGATGCAATTAAATAGCAAAAATTTAACAAATGGAAATTTGGAGCCGATAATTGTTGACTTCTCAGCAAGTACAAAAGACATACCAGAAGCTTATGAACTCTTAATATTCGATGCTCTGCGTGGGGACTCTACCTTCTTTGCTCATTGGGACGAAGTTGAATTATCTTGGAAATGGGTACAGCCCGTTTTAGAGGCGTTTGAGGAAAATGCCCTTCCACTCCACCTATATCAAGCCGGTTCGATGGGGCCACAAGCTGCTTCGCAATTATTGGAGGAGGATGGTTTTAAATGGTGGGAAACTAGGGGGGGAGTTTAATCCGCAGCTCCCTGGAAGGCTATTGGTATGAAGAGAGCAAACCGAGGTTGGATTTGACAGATAATTGTTACGCGATTTACCCAAGGAACTTAAAGTATTTGTTGAATCCTTATGGTTCCATAAGGAGACCATGAAGAACAACAAATGGGTAGCATAATAATACACGCTATTTTTTGTAATTTAAAGGAGGAAACTCAAGTGAAAGTAGGATTAATTGGATTAGGGAAAATGGGTATGAACTTAGGAAAAAACTTAATTGACAATAAACACCGTGTAATGGCGTTTGATCTAAATACAAATACTATTGAAGAAATTAAAAAATATGGAGTTGAAGGAGCATCCAGTTTACAAGATCTTGTTCAATCATTAGAAAAGCCACGAGTTGTTTGGATAATGGTCCCACACTCCGTCGTTGATTCAGTTATTAGTGAAATCACACCATTTCTAAGTGAAGGAGATATCGTCATTGAAGCTGGTAATTCGCATTATAAGGAATCAATTCGTCGTTACGAACAGTTGAAGAAAGTTGGAGTGAGCTTTATGGATGCCGGTACTTCTGGGGGGATGGAAGGTGCTCGCTATGGTGCTTGTTATATGATTGGTGGAGATCCTGAAGCATGGAGCATTGTCGAGCCGATTTTTAGAGATACAGCTGTAGATAATGGGTATTTATATGCTGGGAAATCTGGTAGTGGCCACTTCTTAAAAATGGTCCACAATGGAATAGAATACGGAATGATGGCCGCCATTGGTGAAGGATTCGAAGTCCTGGAAAAAAGCGATTTCGATTTTGACTATGAAAAAGTGGCACGGGTGTGGAATAACGGTTCTGTCATCCGCTCATGGCTCATGGAATTGACAGAACGCGCATTTTCTAAAGATGCAAAATTAGATGAAATTAAGGGCATTATGCATTCTTCTGGGGAAGGGAAATGGACAGTTGAAACCGCTTTGGATCTTCAAACAGCTACCCCTGTTATCGCTATGTCTTTACTAATGCGTTACCGTTCATTAGACAATGATACATTTACAGGTAAAGTGGTAGCTTCCCTTCGTAATGAATTTGGCGGACATGCTGTGGAAAAATCATAAAGTCATCTGCTGTATATGTCTTTCGTTAAAATGAGCCGGAAATTCATTGGATTTTTAGTTTGGTATATCCCAAAAATTGGTAGATTTACTTAAGTCGTTGATAGTGCTAACTATGTTGATTGAAGCGGAAGGAGCGAGACGCCTCGAAAATGCATTCACATTTTCTCGTGCGGTGCCTATTCACGGATGATGATTCAACGTCCTGTGGGAAAAACAGGACAAGGGAGACCCCGCAGCCGCACAGCGCCGAGGAGGCTCCCGGATCGCCCGCGGAAAGCGAGCACCTGGAGCCAACAGACAAGTTTAACAGAGCCAAAAAAATAAAACAATATTGAGGTGTGACATCATGAACGTATTGGATGCAAAAATCATTAACACACAATATGGTTTAGAAACCTATTTAGACATGGTGAAGAATATCGAAGTAAAAGAACTCCATTCTCCATCAGATAATGAGCCCTTTTATGAAATAGTATTAGGGATAGAGTATTTTCTTCTAAGGGACGGAAAATATTATGATAGTGAAAGGAATTATTTTCGGATTCAAATGAGCGAAGATTTTAATTCAATCACGTTAAGAGAGACAGATACCGAAAGTTTATTTGCTGTCAAAACCGAACACGAGAGAGACTCAACTAAGCTACTGGTTGGAGAATGGCTTATAAAAACCAATGCTTTCAAGCAAGTAATAAGTGAACTGATCCAACAAAAGAAAATGGAGAATGTTCAAAATGAGGGAGACACTCGAAAAGTATTAGGAACGATAAGATTCTTGGAAATATTACTTGAAATCAAAACAGAAGACATACTAAGTGCCGATGTAGAGAGGGACCATTGAGTTTTCTTAATACTAACTATCTTTTAATGTACGCTATTGATAATTACACGGTCCCACTAAGGATTTTTCAAAATTGAAAAGGGGGAGTTTAAATGTGTTTTTAAAAACTTCCCTTATATACTGTAGAAAAGGAGAATGCACTAACATGAAACGTTTTACTATGCCGAGAGATCTTTTTTACGGAGAAGGATCTCCGATTGAAGCAGCTAAGCTAAATTTGATTGAAAGGGGAAGTAATGTATGACTATTTCGTTTGATTACTCCAATGCATTAGCATTTATGAAAAAGAGTGAAGTAGATAATCTAAGTGAATTTGTAAAAGTGGCTCATAAAATGCTACATGAAAAAACAGGCCCCGGCTCTGATTATCTTGGTTGGGTCGATTTGCCACTAAACTATGATAAGAGTGAATTTGAAAGAATTAAACAAGCTGCTGAAAGAATCAAGAAACATTCAGACGCAATGGTTGTAATTGGTATTGGTGGTTCGTACCTGGGGGCAAGATCGGCTATAGAATCTCTGTCCCATAGCTTTCATAACCAGATGAACAATAAGACACATGTTTATTTTGCCGGTCAGAATATCAGTTCTACTTATATATCTCATTTATTTGAACTATTAGAGGGGAAAGATATCTCTGTTAACGTCATTTCTAAATCAGGAACAACGACAGAGCCAGCCCTTGCTTTCCGTATTTTCCGTGACTATATGGAGAAAAAATACGGAAAAGAAGAGGCGAGAAAACGTATTTTTGCTACTACAGATCAGAAAAAAGGCGCATTAAAAAAGCTTGCGGACGAAGAAGGATATGAAACGTTCGTTATTCCGGATGATGTTGGTGGAAGGTATTCTGTGCTAACAGCAGTTGGTCTCTTACCAATTGCCGTAGCAGGACTTGATATTGATCATATGATGGAAGGGGCAGCAGCAGCAGCCCGTAAATACAACAATCCTGATTTATTGACAAATGAGAGCTATCAGTATGCTGCGGTCCGAAATGTACTCTACAATAAGGGAAAAGCAATTGAAGTGCTTGTTAACTATGAGCCCTCCCTTCACTACGTATCGGAATGGTGGAAGCAGCTGTTTGGGGAAAGTGAAGGAAAAGATCAAAAGGGGCTATTCCCTGCTTCCGTTGATTTTTCAACGGATTTGCATTCCATGGGGCAATATGTACAAGAAGGTCGACGAAACCTTTTAGAAACGGTTTTACAGATTAAGAAACCTCGAATTGAAGTGACTATTCAGGAGGATCCAGAAAATATTGATGGATTAAACTTCCTGGCAGGTAAGACGATGGATGAAGTCAACAAAAGTGCATTTCAGGGTACCCTTATGGCCCATATAGATGGAGAAGTACCTAATCTCGTGATTGAACTGGATGAAATGAATGAATACACTTACGGTGAGATGGTTTACTTTTTTGAGAAGGCATGTGGGATTAGTGGCCATCTATTAGGAGTTAACCCATTTGACCAGCCTGGAGTCGAAGCATACAAGAAGAATATGTTTGCTTTACTTGACAAACCTGGTTTTGAAGCAGAAAAAGCTACTCTCATGGAGCGTTTATCAAAATAATTATATCTGATTGGTTTTGTATTAATAAAAAGATTGTTACCAAAAACCATATTTTTTGTAACAATATTTATGAGAAATACTGATGCTTGATTTTACTAATTTTATAGGTTACCAAAAATAATTACCAAAAGTTTTACCAAATACTTTTACAAAAATGATGTCTCTTGTACAATTAGATTATTAAATTGTGCAGGAGGCTTCTTTATGATAATCGGTTATGCTCGAGTTTCGACAGTTGACCAAAATTTAGACCGACAAATTATATTACTTTCTGAGTACGGCTGTGAAAAAATGGTTCAAGAGAAATTTACTGGGACTACAAAGGATAGAGATGGACTTAACTCATTGCTAGATGTAATAAGGAAAGGTGATACCGTTGTAGTAGAAAGTATTTCACGCTTAGGGAGAAAAACACTTGATATTCTTTCTATTATTCAGCAATTCGAGGATACTGGTGTAAAGTTCGTTTCTATTAAGGAGAACATGGATACAAGAACATCAACGGGAAAAGCCATGTTTCAAATGATGTGTGTCATCGCAGAGTTAGAAAGAAATTTAATTGTAGAAAGAGTTAAAGAAGGGTTAGAAGCGAGTAAAAGAAGAGGAAAAAAACTAGGAAGGCCTAAAGTGGATCAAGGGAAAATTGAAATAGCCTTGAGGATGTATGACAGTAAAGAATACTCGGTAAAAGAAATTGTAGAAGGTACAGGACTTTCACAGGGATCATTATATCGAGCGATTAATAAAAGAAAACTAGTAGAAGCAAATTAAAAATCTCTTATATTTTTAGGGAATTATGTGACGGACTAGGGCAGCTACTCAGTCACCACCCCCAACTTAATTTGAATGGAGTTGGTAATTTGGCATCTATAGAACGTACGGCTTATCCAAGATTTAAAAAACGTCCTACTTCAAAAGAACTTCGTGATGTTTACTCCCCTACACCTGAAGAAAACCAATTTGCGCATAAAGTTGCTAGAGGACCTGTTTCAGTTCTAAGTCTATTAGTTATGTTAAAGTCTTTCCAACGACTTGGTTACTTTCCTCGACCGAAAGATATTCCTGTAGAGATCATGATTCATATTCGGACCTGTTTGAATCTCTCTGCTAGTGTTGAACCGAATTACAATAGTAAATCAATTTACCGACATCAAAAAGCAATTAGAGATTACCTCAATGTACGTCCTTATGGAAAAGAAGCCTTACATATTGCAACTACTTCAATTTATAAGGCTACACAGGTAATGGACAATCCAGCCGATCTTATCAACGTATCCATTGAAATATTAATAAAAGAAAGGTGTGAATTACCTGCTTTTAGTACATTAGATCGATTGGCTCGTCGTATAAGAACATTAGTGAATCACCAGTTATTTAATTCAGTATTTTCAAAATTGACTCCTGAAATTGAGCGAAAATTAGATCAATTACTAGTTGCTAAAAATGATAATCGGACTTCTGAATATAACTTATTAGGGGTACCGTCAGGAAAATGCGGATTTACAACGCTAAGCACATTTTCGGGACGATTCCCCCATTTTTAACAACGTTAAGAAAGTTTTAATGGTCTTAAAGAATCTAACGAGACCATTTTATCTGAATTAAAATGATATTCTCCTAGTAAATTAATATGTTCCCAACCTAGAGGCGACATATGGTGCAATAATTCTTCATTAAAACTATCAGCCTGTTTTTGATATTCAACTGCTTTTGTTAGATGTAAGGTATTCCATATAATGATGGCATTAATGATTATGTTTAAGGCACTGGCCCTTTGCAATTGATGCTGTATGGTGCGTTCTCTAAGCTCACCTTGTTTTCCGAAGAAAATAGCTCTTGCCAACCCATTCATGGCTTCTCCTTTATTCAATCCTCTTTGTATTTTTCTTCTTAATGATTCATCCGATATATAATTCAAAATAAAGATCGTTTTTTCTATTCGGCCCATCTCACGTAAGGCTGTAGCTAAGCTGTTTTGTCTTGAATAGGAACCTAGCTTCCCCATAATAAGGGATGCTGAAACTGTTCCCTCCCTTATAGAATGAGCTAATCGCAAAACATCCTCATAATTTTCTTTAATGACCTTTGTATTTATTTGTCCACGTAAAATGGCTTCTAGTTTTGGATACTCACTTGCTTTATCTATCGTAAATAATTTTGAGTCCGATAAATCCCTTATTCTTGGGGCAAATTTAAATCCTAATAAATGAGTCAGTCCGAATATTTGGTCCGTGTAACCGGCCGTGTCTGTATAATGCTCCTCTATGTTTAGATCCGTCTCATGATGTAACAAACCATCCAAAACATGAATCGCATCTCTTGAATTAGTATGAATAATCTTTGTGTAGTAAGAAGAGAATTGATCACTTGTAAATCGGTAGATGGTGGCTCCTTTTCCAGTTCCATAATGTGGATTTGCATCTGCATGTAGTGATGAAACACCTAGCTGCATTCTCATACCATCTGACGAAGATGTTGTACCGTCGCCCCAATAGAAAGGCAATTGTAATTTATGATGAAAGTTTACTAATATGGCTTGGGCTTTATTCATGGCATCTTCATACATACGCCATTGAGACACATTGGCTAGTTGCTTATATGTAAGTCCGGGTGTAGCTTCAGCCATTTTACTCAATCCGATATTCATTCCCATTCCTAAAAGGGCAGCCATGATAAAGATCGTTTCTTCCTTATCGGGTTTTCGATTATTGGAAGCATGAGTGAATTGCTCATGAAATCTTGTTATATGAGCCACATCCATGAGTAAATCGGTTAGTTTTATTCTTGGTAGCATCTGATAAAGGCTTGCGCTAAACTTTTTTGCTTCTTCTGGAACATCTTTTTCTAAGCGTGCAAGTGACAGCTTTCCTTTTTCAAGAGAAACTCCATCCAACTTGTTGGAATTGGCAGCTAACCACTTTAACCTTTCATTAAGACTGCTGGTTCTCTCTGTTATATAATCTTCGAATGATAAACTAACTGATAATCTTGTATTCTCCTTCGTTTGACTCCATTTATCTTCTGAAAACAAATATTCCTCAAAATCTCTACATTGTCTGCTGCCAACAATGGAAACATCTCCCGCACGAACATGCTCCCGAAGTTCTGTTAAAACAGCCATTTCATAGTAATGACGATTAATTGTTGTACCATCATCCTCGTATAAATGCTTTTTCCATCGTTTTGAAATAAAATCCACAGGTGAGTCATCAGGCACTTTTCGCTTCCCGGATTCGTTCATTCCTCGGATAATCTCTACGGCTTGTAAAAGTGGTTCATTTGCCTTTGTAGAATGAAATTCCAGTACCCTTAATAGCGTTGGCGTATATTTTCTAAGTGAATAAAATCGTTTTTGCAGTAAGTCTAAATAATCATAATCAGCAGGGCGTGCAAGCTCCTGGGCTTCTTCAACCGAAGAGACAAAAGAATTCCATTCGATAACGGATTCTAAAACCTCAAAAACGTCTAATTTTTCCTGTTTTGCTTTGATTAAAGCTTGTCCGATGTTCGTAAAGTGTATAACTTTCTCATTCAGCTTTTTACCGTTTTGTTTCTGAATTTCCTCTTGAGCCTTACGGTCTTTTGATAACAGACTAAGTATTTGTCTATCATGAATTTCAAAAGCTTTATCCGTTAACTCTTGAGTAAGATGTAATAAATAGACGGTTAATATCGAATATCGCTTATTTTCTTGAAAGTCACGGAATGCATATGGCTCATATCTTGAGCCTAAGCGAGATAGTTGTAACAGGCGATTGCGATGCAAATGACTAATTTGTACCGTTTCTAATTCCATTCCTCGTATGTATTCGAGTCGTTCTATTACTTTTAGAAATGTTTCGGGTGAAGGATGACCCGACGGTTCCTTTAACCAACCCAATATCGTTTTGTTGGATTCGGATGGATGCTGCGAAGTAATGATCTCTTCAAGCTTTCCTTTTTGTTCATTTGTAAGAGATTGACTAACAGTATTAAACAGTTTCTTTTCAGCCATTGCCCTTGCCTCCCACACCATTCTTTCAAGTGTAGTAATAGCAGGCAGTATGATTTTGTTTTTTCTTAGAAAATCTATACATTCATGTAGTAGATGTATGGCATCGCCATTTTCAAAAGCTAATTGATGAAGATGCTTAAATGCTATTCGATATTCTCTTAGAGTAAAAGTTACAAAGTCGTATTACTTCGAAGTTCTTTCAAATGATCCCAAAGTGTATTTTCTCTTTGAGGATAAAGACTAATCGAAGATGGAGTGGCACCGATTTGTTTCGATATATAATGTATGACTGATTCCGGGATGCTTTTGATATGAGTGTATGGCCAACCGGGATACCGAAGAACAGCTAATTGAACAGCAAACCCTAAACGGTTTTCTTCTCTCCTTCGCTTATTAACTATTTCTAAATCCCGTTTGGAAAAAGTGAAGTAGGTCCCCAATATCCATTCATCTTCAGGGATTTGCATAAAATCCTGCCTCTGTTCCAGTGTAAGCAATTCTCTACCTCTCGCAATTTTCATTCAGTATCATCCCATTTCCATAATTATTCAGTTAATTAGTTCAATTATATATCAATAGAGTGTACTCTATTGATACAAGTATAGTAGACTGATAAAATCATAGTTAAGAGTGTCTCATAAGACTTGTCTCAAAAACGAGGTGAAATTTTGCAGAAAATCGGTTATGTACGCGTCAGTTCGACTAGCCAAAATCCTTCAAGGCAATTTCGGCAATTGAACGAAATTGGAATGGATATTATTTATGAAGAAAAAATTTCAGGAGCCACAAAAGATCGTGAACAACTTCAAAAAATGTTAGAGGATTTACAGGAAGGTGACATTATTTATGTTACAGATTTAACTCGGATCACTCGAAGTACGCAAGATTTATTTGAATTGATTGATTTAATACGAAATAAAAAGGCAAGCTTAAAATCACTTAAGGATACATGGCTAGATTTATCAGAAGATAATCCATATAGCCAATTCTTAATTACGGTAATGGCTGGTGTTAACCAATTAGAGCGAGACCTTATTCGTATGCGTCAGCGTGAAGGAATTGAGCTCGCAAAGAAAGAAGGGAAGTTTAAAGGACGGTTAAAGAAATATCATAAAAATCACGCAGGAATGAATTATGCAGTAAAGCTATATAAAGAAGGAAATATGACTGTAAATCAAATTTGTGAAATTACAAATGTATCTAGAGCTTCTTTATATAGAAAGCTATCGGAAGGAAAAAAATAAGCATTCATTACTTATATTAAAAATTTCCGGGGATTGTGAAACAACGTACCTAACCAAGTAGGCTATTTCTATAAGGAAGTATCAATATTTGTTTATCTAACTAGGCACGATCATCAAAGGGTTCCGAGTACATTTTAACGGAGATATACGCTAAACTCAGATTTAAAGCAAGGCTGTATTTTTCGAGAACACTTTAAAAAAACAACCTTAGTCACAAAGGAAGGTTGTTTTTATAAAGTCATGGTCTAATTAAAACAATTGCTGTCCCAAGAGCATACTTGAGACTGAAAAGGCACCAGCAGGTGGTAAAACATTAGTATATATGGGAGGTCCCAAACGGGTTGTAAAGGTTGTAGCAATCCAATTTCCGTATTCACCAGCCAGCAAAGAGGGAGGTTTCATTATAAACCGTCCACTTAAAATGAAATGCCGAATGCTTATAGCGGTCTCATCAAATATTGTCAAGTTGCCAAAAAAGGAGGCATATGGTGAATCGAAACTTATTTGTTTAGCGCTTTCGTCCCAATACCCATTAATCTGAATAGGTATACCACGAAAATTAACTGTACCTACTACTTTGTTGTCTACAATGGAATCAATGGTAAGTATACCTCTAATAATGGATCTCCCCGCAATAGAAGCATCAATCCCCCATACGGATGGAAAGGGGATACTAACTTTGGCTGTCTTTGGAATTTTCAAAATTAACCTCTCCTTGATTATTTTATGTATGGATTGGGTTGTATTTAATCATAATCCTGTAGTAATGATACAGTATATGCACAGAGAATCACTTAGGTGTTTTGTTAAGAAAGAAGCATCAATAATCAATCAGCCTACTGTCTAGATGAACAAGAGTTTGCCTGACCCACGAAAAATATGGAACATTAATTGCTGCTCATACATATGGTCTCGCATTTGGAAAATTTCTTAGCTTTAAAATAAATCATCTGATTCAATGAAATGTAATGCCTATCATCACCTATTTTTATATGTATCTCAGACGAATTCCTATACCTCCGTTACTCTTCGATCATATTTTATTTGTACGAGGTGGTGTAAAATGTTTAAATTATATTTAGATCCTGGTCACGGGAGAATGGACCCAGGAGCTATTGGCAATGGGATGCAGGAAAAAGAAATTACCTTAAATATTTCCCATAGCATCCGAAATCTCTTGGAAAACCATTATGAAGGCCTGCAAATTAAAATGAGTAGAACAGCAGATATTACGCGCAGCTTGAAAGAACGTACAGATGATGCGAATGCTTTCGGTACGGGGGCCAAAGGATGGATTTGTGGAAGAAGTGGGAGTCAATGTGGCGTTAATTCGGAAACGAATCAAATCAACCAGCATGGTTTATGAAACGAAAAAAGTAGGCGTTCGCACGAAAACAACCGTTGCAATTCTTTACATGCGTGACATTGTTGATCCTAAGATTGTTCAAGATGTAAAGAATAAATTAGATGATCTTCACATTGACGGAGCGTTTAGCGCCACTCAGCTAGAAGAATTAATGGAACCGACAAAAGCATTGTTTCCTTTGATGGGGTATACAGGCAGAGCAGACTTTACCGTGAACTGTATGCTCAATGGGCGTGTAGCGTTGATTGTGGATGGTACACCGGCTGCGTTGATTGCGCCTGCCAATTTATTTTTGCTTGTGAAAGCACCCGAAGATATCCACTTTACTGCTTTGGCAGCTACATTTGGTCAAACGCTTCGTTTACTTGGCTTGTCCGTATCGCTACTGCTTCCTGCATTTTTTGTTGCCATTCTTTCCTATCATCAAGATCAGCTGCCCTATTATCTACTTGCCACTTTGGGGATTAACCGGTTGGGAATCCCTTTTGATGTGGCAGTTGAAATGTTTATTGCACTTCTCTTCTTAGAAATCCTGCGGGAAGCTGGTATCCGATTGCCTTCTGCGGTCGTCTCCACGGTAACGGTTGTAGGAGGACTTATCCTGGGGGATGCGGCCATTCGTGCTGGATTCTTATCCCCAGGTATCGTTGTCATCGGAGCAATTACACAAATCTTTGGTTCAACTTTATCGAGCCTATCATTGGCTGGAACGATTAGTACCTTACGCTTTTTTCTTTTCATTCTGTCTGCCACGCTTGGCATTTATGGCTTCTTTCTTGGATTATTTATTGTGCTCAGCCATTTAGCCTCATTGCGTTCATGCGGCTTGCCTTACTTGGCCCCAATATCACCTCCATTTAAAGACTTGGCCAACGCTTTGTTTCGATTACCTTGGCCATGGCGAAACACTCGACCGGACATGTTGAAGACACGAGATTCTACAAGGCAAGGGGACAGGCATAAATGAGGAGATATAAAAGTATGGTTGCACTTTTCCTTCTTCTCACCCTTACCGGTTGCTGGAGCAGATATGAAGTGCAAAACATGAACTATGCTATGGCTGTTGGAATAGACTATGTCGATGGCCAATACACCTTGTCTGGACTCAAACGAAAAGGCCAGAACCAGTTATATACCGGAATTATCGCTTCGCAAAGGTCAATGGCAGGAAAGTAATAAACCAAAAGAGCTGCTTAGATATTCTGGCATACATGTATATGATCTACACAATTATTATGGACGAATGGATCTTAAGGATTTGTCGGGAATGCCCTGGCTAAGTACTCACACGATCCGAGTACCTCTTGATTTGTTTGCCGAAGAAAAGCTTGCGGCTGTTCTTGTCGCAGAAAAACCCAAATATGAAGTGACTCCTATTGTGAAATTGAACAAGGCGTATTTCGATATTTCAGTAAAAGTGAAGGCAGGGATCAATGAATTGCATACGGACCTTACCGAAAAGGAACTCACACAAATGGCTCAGGAAAAAATAGAGGAGCAAATCCGCAAAACGTATCAAACTGCTTTTAAGGAGGGTATAGATATTTACAGTTTGGGCGAATCTTTGTATCGCAAACATTCACATCAATGGAAGAGCATTGCCACAGGAAAACAGCAACTCGTTTTAAACCAAGATTCCCTGCGCCATGTAAAGGTTGAGGTGAATATTGTTTACCCTGGAAGATATAAATTACATGAACATGGTGAATCCACCTCGTGATTCTGGCAAGTGAAATTATTAACTCACCTTGCTTCTTCTGCTTAGCGTTGGGGAAGCAAGGTTTTTGTTTCCCAAAAAATAGTTTAACGTTGTAAATCCGCATTTTCCTGACGGAACCCCTTCAGGTTTTAACAAGTTCCTCAGCTTACCTGCTCTTTATCTTTTTGTTAAGAACGTTTTAAAAATGTCTTTATACTTTTAACACCGGCCTTGTTTGCAAAGGAAAATTATACTTGCAGAATGCAACATATTTATCCGTTTGGAAAGAAAACAAAATTTATTTTGTTAAATGAGACAAATGCCTAGTCTAGGGACATAAGTGAAACATACCATAGAATTGTAAATTGGTTTTAAAAGGTATTTAACCTCATTTTACACGCGATATTGCTTCTTTTTTTAGAAGTGAAAAAATTTAAAAAGGGTGATAAAAAAATGGAAGCCCAAACGGAAAACTATAAATATTTATTGGGATGGTGTACCGACATTTATGTTCATTGGGAAAGTGTGAAACCGAAGTTCTCAAAACTCTTTGACTTAAGAACTTTAGAGGAATGGGAAGAGACATGGCGTAATTTAATGAGTAAATTACAAAAAAATTTAACAGTAGACTCTGAGGACTTTGAGACAGCTACAAGTCTGTATGAACAGTGGGAGGTACTATACAAAGAAGCACATCCAAATCTAGAGGGTAATGAATCCGATGAGAGAGAAAATTCGGATCAGGATTTGAAAAGTGAAACATTAATGGCAATAAAGCCTTTTGTTGATTATGGTCTAAAAGAAGTTGCTCTTACTTCCTATGAACATGCGCTAACTGAAATTGCCGCAATGGCCTACCTTCTGGGAAAAGGCTTTGATCAACAAACAGCTTATAAAACCGTTGAATCTTGGGAAATAAATGAAATGTTCGAAACCGAATATGGAAGATTCAAAATGAATAAATATTAAAATAATTTATTAAACTTTCTTTCTTTTTTTAACACTCTGATGTATAGATAGAAATTAAACTTTAAAATCTTGTATTTATGATTATTACGAAACGAGGAATCAACTTTTGCAAACTGCACAGAAACTCATGGTTAGTATACCTTTTCCATCAAAATGGGGTATTTCGGCTTCTATAGCCGGTCGACCCATTATTTGGGGAGTACTCATCATTAATTCTATTACAGGTAATAATAAAGTATTTGGTACAATTAATTTTCGTGGTACACCTATTCAAATTAATGGGTATTGGGAAGAAAACACCAAACAAATAAGATTTGAATCAGCTTATGCCACATTTTCTGGTAACTTAACTATATTTGATGATCCCTCGATTAGCATTCGACATTTTATTTTAAATGGAAGGCTTATTATGAAACCTCCTTCTTTACAAGCAGGCGAGTATGGAACTTGGATTGCTACAACCGATAGATCTCTTACAGGATATCCCGTTAGTAGTAGTACCTTGCCCCCTGTTGGAGTCTTTTTAACATCAAATATACTTAGTCAGATGAAGCAGAATTATGGAAGGTATTGGGGTTAAATAGAAGAATTGTAAAACGAACCTTTTGTTTTTCAATCCATTTCCAACGTTAAAATTCCTTTGACAAAACAAACTAATTACAAAATTATTTAGGATGTCTCACCACTCATGAGAAAATGTCTACCGAACAATTCCTTCGTATTCCAAACGTATACTTACTAAATAGTTTGTATATATTAAGAGAAAAACTAGGGAGGTTTTAATTGGAGTGGATTTTTTTATCTGTATCTGTTAAATACGTTCTTTATGTTATTCATAGCCATTTGGGAAGTTCGTCGGCCTGCCAAGGCTTTGAATTGGATAATAATCGTCCTTGTTTTGCCTGTCATTGGTTTCTGGCTATATCTTAGCATATCAAATCCCAAGCTTATTCATCGGAAGAGATTGACTTCTTCTCATAATGAGTCTGATAAATTGCCTGATATATATAGTGATTCAGCATCGATAATCGCCGATGCTTTACGACCTTTCACTGTGCAAGGGCTTCGAGTCGGCAAGGTCCAAGGTACTAAACAATGGAATAGCAAAATATGAACAACTTATCGAATCCCTACAAAAAGCCCAAAAAACCATTGATCTGGAATATTTCATCTATAATTACTAGAAGAAATTAATGATTTAAAGCGACAAGTCTCAAAATTAGAGGAAGAAAAAGCCGAATTAGACGATCAACTTGGGGTTAGGCCCTTTTAATTCATAAGTTAAATTTCCCCATCCTTTTCGAAATCGGGGTAGGGAAATTAAATAGCAAAAGTGGTTAAAATTAATGAACAAAAAGTGTTCAAAACTACTTGACGGTTACAAAATTCACCTTAGTCCGAAATTGGACTAAGGTTTTTAAACTTTTTTCTTCTCTTTGACTATGCAACTAAATTAATAAAGTTATTAACCCATATATGTTGTTTATTTTTTGTAAGCAATCTTTGGTAAATTTGAAAAAAGATTTCCTTCAAAGGATTGTTATAATTTCAAGCTCTTAAAATAGGGGTCACTTTATCAATAGCTTCTTGTAATTTTTCACTGTTTAACCTATACATTTGTTTGGCCTCCTTTGATTCAGTTCCAAGAGCAAACAGTTCCAAGTCTGCTTGGCATTTTTTTAGGGTTGAAAGAATTAAAGGTCTTTCTTGCGGGGCGGCGACTTGTAACTTATCGTCAAAAAGATCAACTGTTAATTCTCCAAAAGAATTAATCTGTCCAAGAAAAACATTTTCAACCGTAACCCCTAGTTTTTCCAATTCAGTGTGTAACCAGGCCCGACTTCGTCCAATCGTGGCAAGTGGTTCATCCATTATGACACCATCCATGATGACAGTATGGGGCTCTTTAATCGAAGGAACAGATAAATTTAAATCCTTTGCTGTTAAAGGTTGGTTCTCCTTTTTTAGCATGACGGATAAATCTCCTGTTGCCTCTAATACAGCAAATTCAACATCAGCTACCTGATAGACATCCTTTTTTCGGAGTAATTCTAACAATTCATCAGTCGTGTATCTTTCTTTTTTTAAGTTATCTTCCATGATTTTTCCATCTTTTATAAATACAGTTGCTTTCCCTTCTATAAAGTTACGAAAACCTTTGCTTTTTAAGGAAATTAAACCAGCGAAAAAGGGTATAGCAGCAAAGATGATAATTCCAATGATTCCGTGAAAAATGTTTCGTTCAAGTCCCATAGCCACTTCTGCGCCAATACTTCCAATGGAAATACCAGTGACATATTCAAAGAAAGATAGTTCAGAAATTTGCTTTTTCCCTAACCACTTTGTAATGAAAAATAAAACAGCAACAAAGATTGCTGACCGTACAGCAATATCTAACCATTCAGGCACTGCTTGCCACCTCCTGATAAAATAATTTCTCTTAAAATCCTTTGTATTGCAATTCTTCTCGTTCCAATTCTCCAACTCGTTTTTTTAAATCGGTCACTACTTCATGTATAATCATCATGGTTTCATGTAACGTACGTTTTGAGTCAGAGTCCTGAGTCCGCAATGCTAAACTTGAGAGACTAGCTTCTACCACTTTAAGGCTGGCAAGTGACTGCTTTACATCTGATGCAATTGTCATTCAATATTCTCCTTATCCTTTTGGTTTAAATATCAAAGCACCAATCATTCCGAAAACAATGGCTGCTGAAACACCAGAACTTGTTACTTCAAACATCCCTGTAAGCACGCCAACTAATCCATGTTTTTCAGCTTCTTGCATGGCACCATGTACAAGGGAATTTCCAAAGCTTGTAATAGGGACGGTAGCTCCTGCCCCAGCAAAGTCAATCAGGGGTTCGTATAACCCAAACCCATCTAAAAGGGCACCAATCACTACAAGGGCACTTAAGGTATGTCCGGGAGTCAATTTAAAAACATCAAACATAATTTGTCCAATGACACAAATTAAACCGCCTACGACAAAAGCCCAAAAATAAATCATGTTTAATGTTCACCTCCGCATTCAATTGACACTGCATGGGCGATACAAGGAATCGTTTCGTTTTGCTGAAAGGACAACGGTGAAAGCAAAGCACCTGTAGCCACAACTAACATTCGTTTAAATTCACCTTTTTTCATGCGGTTTAATAAATGCCCATAAACTACCGTTGCTGAACAGCCTGCACCGCTTGCCCCTGCAAGAACGGGTTGTCCTTCCCGATAAATCATAAGGCCACAATCTTGGTATTGTTCTTCACTAATAGGAGTTCCATGCTTTTTAAATAGATCCATGGACACTTCCTGTCCGATTTGGCCAAGGTCACCGGTTACAATTAAATCGTAATAAGATGGCTCAACATTTCGTTCCTTTAAATGGGCTTCAATGGTATCAACCGCAGCTGGCGCCATAGCTCCTCCCATGTTAAATGGATCTGTCAGACCCATATCAATCACACGGCCTATTGTAGCAGAAGTGACACGAGGTCCATCCCCAGAATCACTTAATAGGGCCGCACCGGCACCAGTAACAGTCCATTGTGCCGTAGGAGGTTTTTGTCCACCATACTCAGTTGGATACCGAAATTGTTTTTCAACAGCTGTATCATGACTAGATGCTCCTGTTAATAAATATTTAGCTCCTTTTGTATTCACAATATAAGCACCTAGAGCCAGTCCTTCCATAGACGTAGAGCAGGCACCGAATAAACCAAAATACGGAGATCCAATTGTTCGACTGGCAAAACTTGTCGGAGTTATCTGGTTGATCAGATCCCCAGCTAGGATAAATTGAACTTGATCTTTTTGGATGCCCCCTTTTTCCATGGCTTTTTGACAGGCTTCTTCAAAAAGGACTTTATGTGCCTTTTCATAGGAATCCTGACCAAGCCATAAATCAGCATGAAGGAGATCGAAATCTTCTGCGATCGCTCCGTTTGCTTCAAATGGTCCTCCAACTGTTCCAGTAGAAAGTATCACAGGTTTGTGTTCAAAGATCCATGTACGATGACCTGCAAGCATTATAAACCACCCCACTGGATTAAAATGGTCTTGATGAGGGCAATGACAAAAGCAGAAAAAACACCAAATAAAATAACCGCCCCTGCTAATTTAAACATGTTGCCGCCTACGCCCAGTACAAATCCTTCGGAACGATGCTCAATGGCAGGTGATATGACCGCATTGCCAAAACCAGTTACGGGTACAGCTGTTCCAGCCCCTCCAAATTGGGCCATTCGATCATATACACCAAAACCAGTAAGAAGCATCGTAATAAAAATTAACGTACCCACTGTCGGATTTCCGGCCGTTTGCTCAGTAAAATCAAAAAAATAAATGTAAAAGTCAGAAATACACTGACCGATCAGACAGATAAGTCCACCAGTTATAAAGGCCTTTATACAATTTTTAACAACCGGTCTTTTAATCTCTCGTTGTTTTTGCAATTTTTGGTATTCCTGTTGCACAGGAGTGAGTTGTTTCTTTTGATTATTAGACATAACTCGTTCCTTTCTCTTTATGTTTGTTCCTTCATAAGACTTTTCAGTTTATTTAAATCCTTTTTTAAGTTTTTCTCATTCGTATCGTTTTTTTTTAGTCTCTGTTCTATGTTTTCAAGTTCCCAGAACATTTTTTTATCACTCGAAACAAATACTTTATGATCGGGATACATTTTTTTTAAGTCAGATTTAACTGACTTCTCGATATTTTTTAATCGGAAACGGTTGAAATTTCCGACTTTAATCGCTACTAAAAGCTCATTATCTGTATTCACAGCCTTTACATCCGAAATTTCTTCCTTAGTGATAATCTTTTCTTTAGCATGATTGGCAACAGATTGATCAATTGGTTTACTTGTATGTACTTGTGAAATACTCAAATCATTATTATTATCTAACTGATTTTGGTTCCCGTTACACCCTGAACCCATTCCGATAAGGATTAAAATGAAAAATAATATTTTCACTTTCATGAAATCACCTCCATGTTTTACCAGTATAGGGATGCTCAAAAAAGGTTGGCCTTTCAACCAACCTTTTCGCCATACTCATTATTGTTGTTTGTATTGAGGTTCTTCTTGTTCGATTTGTTGAACACGTGGTTCAACATTATCAATAACGGATTGGGTTTGTGTAGCAGCATCTTGATAAAGTTTCTTAGCTTGTTGATTATCCGTACTGAGAGCAAATGTTTCAAAGCTAGCTTGAGCGCTTTTTAATCCAGCTAAAGCTGTTTTAACGTCATTTATGACTGTCATGAATAACACCTCCTATGATTTGACAGTAATATGGTGCTAAATAAAATATAAATTTATTCATTTATTTTTATATATAAATGAATATTTAAAAATTCAAATATGAAATATTTTAAGGTTTTTGGTAAAAATACATTTTGTAAGTAAAATTCTGCGAGAGGAAGGGTAGTGAAAATTGAAAATCAAGCTTTTTTAAAAAAGTGATTAAAGTTCAGTTGATTTATTCATGGGTTACAGTGAGTTTTAGTCCAAACATAGACATATATGCTTTTTGTTTTGGAAATGGAGTAATAGTTGCAGGTTTGTGTTATTAAATTATTTAACATAAGAAAGTGGAAAATTATCAAAGGAGAATAGGAAGTATGTATAAAGATTATAGTGAAATGGTTTTAGGACCAAAACCACGAGCTAGACAAAAGAATTTTTTTGGAAGTTTAGAGGATAGTTTTAAAAATCCTATTATACATAAGGAAATTCATCGCGATAAAGTTTATGTTCCCTTAGATCTAAGTAGGGTTTGGGACAGGATACATTAAAATAAGCATTTTCATTTGTATAGCAACTTCTAGGGTAATTGAGGGACAAGGTGAAAGGACACTTTCGTTTTAGGGTAATAGAATTATCCTAAGTGTTAGAGTAGCCAATAGGGACAATGCCCCTATGTCCCACCCACGTAAACTGAAGGACATTTACATCAATTTATTGAGGTGTCTCATGAGAAAAGGTCAATCAAAACAATTCCTCGTATTCCAAACGTATACTTACTAAATAGTTTGTACATGTTAAGAGAAAAACTAGGGAGGTTTTTAGTTGGAGTGGATTTTTTATCTATATCTGTTAAATACGTTCTTTATGTTATTCATAGCCATTTGGGAAGTTCGTCGGCCTGCCAAGGCTTTGAATTGGATAATAATCGTCCTTGTTTTGCCTGTCATTGGTTTCTGGCTATATCTTAGCACATCTAATCCCAAGATTATTCATCGGAAAAGATTGACCTCTTCTCATAATGAGTCTGATAAATTACCTGATACATATAGTGATTCAGCATCGATAATCGCCGATGCTTTAAGGTATTTTACTGTAAGCGGGCTTCGAGTTGGCAAAGTCCAAGTACTAAACAATGGAATAGCAAAATATGAACAACTTATCGAATCCCTAAAAAAAGCCCAAAAAACCATTGATCTGGAATATTTCATCTATCGGAACGACCAAATTGGTAATCGCATCACAGAACTGCTGATCGAAAAAGCAGTAAATGGAGTGCGGGTTCGTTTTATTAGAGATGGTTGGGGGAGTAAAAAATTTCCGCGTCAAAAAATTCTTCAGATGGTGGAAGCAGGGATAGAATGTCGGACAATATTTCCTTTACGCTTTCCCTGGATTTTGTCCAATTGGAATTATCGGGATCATTGTAAGATTGTCACGGTCGACGGAAAGAAAGCATTTACTGGTGGCATGAATGTAGGATATGAATATACAGGATTGAAGCCTGATGTAGGATTCTGGCGGGATACTCATTTGCAAATCATAGGAGAAGCATCAGTCGATTTGCAGACTGTCTTTGATGTTCATTGGAATATCGCTGTGCCGGAACGGATAAAATCAAAAACAAATCTGAAAACAAAATCTGAGGTAACGAAAATCAATCAAACCGGCAAAGTAGATCTTTCCAGATGGTCAGCCGAATTAGGATCAGAGTTGAGTACCCTTGATGACAAAGAGATGGGCATATCCCAGAAGACAGGGACAATGCAAAAAGCGTATATCCATACGTTGGAAGGAAACCCTGGAATTCCTACCCCAGTCATTCGGCAAGCTTACTTTATATGTATAACACAGGCGACCAAAACCATTGATATAACAACTCCCTACTTTATACCAGAAACAGATATTATTATGGCATTAAAGACAGCTGTGGCTCGTGGTGTGCGCGTAAGATTGCTGGTTCCTCGCCACATTGATCAAAAAATCGTAGGCTTTGCAAGTCGTACCTATTACGGGGAACTTATAGAAGCTGGGGTCCAAATTTACCAGTACGATAAAGGAATGTTACATGCGAAACTGATGATCATTGATGAGGAAATTGCAGAAGTAGGCGCAGCAAACTATGATATGAGAAGTTTTCGCCTGAATTATGAGGTGTGTCAAGTCTTGTACAGTACTGATGTGGCGATGGAACTTACACATCAATTCGAGCGTGATCTTGCTGATTCTGTACCATTAAGAATTGAAGACTTGTTGCAACGATCCCTGACCGAGCGCATTGTTGAACAGGGTTCTCGCCTGCTCTCTCCATTATTATGAGTTGATGTATCCTGTTTTTATTGTTCTATGTTAAATCTAGATTTAAAAAATTTCATTGTTTTTAAAATATTTCTGATTCATTTGAAAAGAGTCGAAAACCCGTGTTAGAAGAACTTCCAACATGGGTTTTTTCTTATTTACGATGGAAATTCATTACTAAAAAACGGTAATACTAAAAAGGCAGCTCAAAGAGTTTGAATTCAAAAATATCTGTTACCTTTTCATTTAAATATAGAGGTGATATCAATAGATAATATATTTGAAAATCTTAAGGAAATACGTTTATTAGAAGATAAGCTCTATCATTTAGAATTAAATAGTTGGCTAAAAAATGAGTTTTTAACTTGGGAATGGTGGACACTAGTCGTTTTTTTAGTTGTGCCTTGGGTTATATGGGCTAAACTTGTTAAACGAGACATTATTTTAGAAATTTTGTTATTTGGTACCATAATTATCATAACAACAACCTTATTAGATGTAGTTGGTGCACAATACAGTTTTTGGGATTACCCCATTGCGCTCCTACCTTTTATTCCCAGGGCCTTTCCTTTTGATTTTTCAATGGTACCTGTAGCTTACATGTTGTTATATCAATATTTTAGAACATGGAAATCTTTTATTTTAGCCCAGATCATTATGGCACTAACATATGCCTATATAGGTGAACCCTTTTGCGAGTGGGTCAAACTTGTTAATTATTTAGAGTGGAGATACAGATATTCATTCATATATTACATCATTGTTGGAATTGTAACTCGAGCTTTAATACTAAAACTAGCCTCTTTATCTAAACCTCAAGATCTTACAACTAAGTAAAATTTAAATTGGAGGAAAAAACTTTGGAAGAAGTTAATATTGGTTTACTGACGATCAAAGTCATCGTTGGTTTTGCAACTTTATTTTTTATCATTATCATAACAGGCAGAACATCCATCTATCAGTTAACCCCGTTTCACTTAGTTTTTGTGTTAGTACTTGGAGATTTTTTAGGCAATAACATTTATGAAGATAAGGTAGGGATTTTTCACTTTTTATATGCCATCGGATTGTGGACGTTTCTTATGTTGGGAATAGAGTTTATGACTCTAAAAAATAAATCGACACGTTCTCTCTTATTAGGCAATCCTAACATCATCATTCGAGATGGTGTTATGGACAGAAAGTTACTTACAAAGAACAAACTGGATGTAAATCAAGTATTGAGTATACTCCGTCAAAATAATGTCTTTTCAGTTCGCGAAGTCAAATACGGTATATTGGAAGCTAATGGGCAAATAAGTTTATTATTAAAATCCAAGTATCAAAAACCAGACAAGCAAGATCTCAATCTTCCAGAAAGTCCAGTAGACCTCCCAACATCGTTAATTATAGATGGGGAAATTTTATGGGATAATTTACATGAACTCGGATTTGATCAACAGTGGTTAGATAACCAATTAACTACCAATGGATATGATAATGTAAAGCGTATACTTTACGCAGATTGGCGAGAGAGTGAAGGCATACATGTAAGTCCTAAATAAAATTTGTTAGGATAAGAGCATTTCTTGGTGAATATAAACTTTAGTCTTCAACAATCAGGCGCTTTAATGAAGTAACTAAAGCCTAATTTTTCACTTATAACACCGAGAAATTAGGCTTTTTATATTTTGATTTCCTTAACGTTGTAAATCCGCATTTTCCTGACGCTACCCCTAGTACAAACAAAGTCGAAGCATATAACGGCTTTTCCAAATGGCTATTTTTTGGTGGCGATGGGATCATTTCAGAAAATGATCCAGAAGAACAAGAAAAGCGAATTAAATATAATGATTTAGTTGCCAACGCAGTAATATTCCAAAATGTATGTGATATAACACTTATTTTGTGGGAACTTTCTAAAGAAGGCTATGTATTTTCAAAAGAAGATATTGTCATGCTTAGCCCTTATCTGACTAGGCATATAAAACGTTTCGGAGACTATATGATCGGTTTAGAAAATATTCCACAACCAATCGAGGGAGATATTCCTGTATAGTATATAAGAAAGTAAAGAGCAAGAAAGGGTTATAAGTGGTAAACAATACCATACTATGACCCTTTTTTACATGTATCTCGGTCGTACCCCGATGTGCTCCTTGATCTGGCGGTCGCAATCAAGAAAAGTCGCAAGCCAATAGTCCTTCCACTCCTCAATGAATGAATAGCGTCCAAAATAGTCTCCAAGCGAATTCAAATACCCCTCGAAATCAAACGGTACGTATCTAGCAGGTGTCGTTGGTGTGAAAAAAATCGGCATACGAATCTCTCCTTTTCATGAATCGTCTATATGGATTATCGGTTGCAGCCTCTGATTTTTACATAAGACGAAAAAGCGCTAACTGAAATCAGTTTGCGCTTTTTAAATGGAATTGCCATTCCACCCTACTTTTACAAGTCGTATCACATAGATAATGATTAACGTGACGACGGCAACTTTTAAATAGCTATCCCAACCTAAGATCGAATAAACAAAGCTGAACAGCGAGAATATATAGATCGGCAACCCGGTAAAAAAGAAGGATGTCCAATTCGTGGATTTGTATGTCATGATGATGGACAAAACAACGCCGGACAAACCCACTAGTGCAAGAAGCGGCTCCATACGGATAGCTTTCGGGGAGTTGAAAACAAAGACTGCGTATGCCAAGAAAATGAGAGTCATAGCCATTATTAGTAATAACTTGATTGATCTATTTTTCAAACGTATCTTCTCCTTTCCCATCAAGATGATCGTTCGTTTATTTTACCCTTAATTGTCATTATTAGGCATAGTGACAGGGTAGCTGTTCTGGTCTGCAGGATTTCTTCCAATAAAAGTAATTTAATAGTTTAATAAGGAATAGAAAAGAGCAATAGAAAAAACAAACCCATTGAGATTACCATGTGAGTCCTAATTCATCACAGTATACGTCTGCTTCAATAAAACAATTCCTCATATCAGCCTCACTATCCAGTTCACCGAGGATATCATATACTGTCTTTTTTAATGCATGAACGGTTGTATAAGGGACGTAGATGATATATTCGTTAGCTATGATCTCCATTCTGTAATGATGTTTTAGGAACTGTTCGATACTTTCTCTTACCTTCCCTTTACCACGTACAAATTTATTGTTATTTTCGATTCGCAGCCCCATTCTTATTTTTGCAATGTTTTCTAGATCAATATGAGCTTGTTTCTCTTTGCCTTTCCGAGCTGTTTGTATGTAACGATACAATGTTGCTTGACTTATTCCGGTCATTTCTACGATCTCGCTAATACTGTATTCCTTAGAGTGATATAGATTTAGAGCTTTACTTATCTGTTTTTCTGTCACTCTTGGTCGACCGCCATTTCTACCTCTGGCCCTTGCACTCTCTAACCCCTCTTTTGTTCGTTGAGCAATTAGATCTCTTTCGAATTGGCTGAATGCCTGAAATACAGTAAGCATCAGTTTACCTTGTGGTGTATTTGTATCAAAATTCTCTTTTATGCTAATCAATTTCACATTTTTATTTTCAAAGTACTCAACTAACTCTATCAAATCTTTTGTACTCCGGCCTAATCTTGAAAAACTTTCTACAACGATTGAATCTCCGGGTCTAACCTTATCCTTTAATCGAATAAGTTCTGGTCTGTTCGTTTTTGTACCTGACATTTTTTCTGTTAATATTTCGGTGCAGTTGTATTCCTTTAACAAATCCAGTTGTCGAATCAAATCTTGTTGCTTGGTACTAACTCTCGCATATCCATAAGTATATTGCATCATACTTCCCCCTTTGATAGTGATGATTTTATCATTAAGGGATGTTATTGTTAATCTGTTTTTGATAATAGTTTTGATAACGGACGATCAAGGATTTTGTGAGCAAAAAATTTAGAAAATCACGTTTATCTAATACATTCGTTTTTGATAATGAGTTTTCCTGTTAGTAGAAACAGACATTTATAATAAGGTGTGATCACAACCTCTGTATTATAATGCAAAGTGGGAGATTTCCTTTATATGCTTATTCCAGAAAAGGGCCATATTCTTGTATAAGAGAATACTCTATTAGGAAACCCTAAGATAATTCAATTAACGGTGCTGGATAACTAAACGAGAATAATAAAAAAGCCAAGGAATATTATTTTTTTTGGCCTCTGTCATAATATACGGTTATTTGCAAAGAATAATCTAACATTAAGATTATTCTTTGGAGGTAACAAAATATATGTCTGAACAACACCCTCAACTGACATCAGCTGAAATAGCTTGTATTTGGACTGCTTATATGAATGATAGTATGTCTAAATGTATTTTAGGCTATTTTCTTAAAGATGTAGAGGATCAAGAAATTCGTTCTATTATCCAACATGCTTATGACCTTTCATCTACTCATATCGAAAAGCTAACCCATATTTTTAAAATGGAAAAAATCCCATTACCGACGGGATTTACAAATCAAGATGTTAATATGAATGCCCCTCGTTTATATACGGATACGTTTATGCTTGAATATATTGGCCATATATCAAGAGTAGGTTTACTTGCATACGGTGGCTTTATTGCCATGAGTGCTAGGAAAGATATTAGATCTTATTTCATAGAAGGACTTACGGAAGTATCTTACTTATACGACGCTGGTGCAGATGTATCCCTTTCAAAAGGGTTATTTGTTAGAGCACCATATATCCCTTATCCGACTAAAACAGACTTTGTAGACAGCAAAAAATATTTAAGTGGCTTAAATCCATTTACCAACAAAAGGCCACTAAATGCAGTAGAAATATCTTACTTACATATGAATACCCAAACCAATGTTATAGGGGGAAGCTTGGCAATCAGTTTTGCTCAAACATCTTCGAGTGAAAATATTCAAAAATGGATGTTAAGAGGAAGAGATATTACAAAAAAACATATTCAAGTCTTTACAAAGATGCTTATGGATAATGATTTACAACCACCTCTTTCGTCAGAAGTTGCAATTACCGATTCAACAATCCCACCGTTTTCAGATAAATTAACTGTGTTTTTTATGACATCGTTGAGTGCAATAGGTTTAGGAAACTACGCAACATCTGCTGCTGCAAGTCAGCGAAGTGATTTGGCCATGAATTATGAACGTTTATCACTAGAAGTCGTTCAATATGCAAAAGCTGGTGCGGATATTATGATTCAAAATGAATGGATGGAACAGCCACCTGGAACGTTGGATAAAGAGCAATTAGCAAGAAATAAGAATCAAAATAGTTAAAATTCATTGGATCGGTTAGCCAGTAGGAAGTGGTGAATACCAAAAGAAGGGCGAATGGAAAAAGCCTTTTGGAGTATTGTCTTACCTGGTTTTGGACAACTTTTAAATGGTAAGTTTCTCAAGGGGCTACTTTTGAACCTATTAAAGGTTTTAATTAATGTTCAATTAAACTTTAACAAAGTGATTATTTATAGCTTTCATACTTATTGGCATTCTGGAGATGGGAAATCATTTTATTCTTTTCTCCGGTTGTCTTTGTGCTTATTTCGTAACAGTAGGGTTGATCTATTCCTCAAGTCTAAATATATTTGGGGTACTATTCGGTCCTGTTTTTCACCTATGTTATTTTTGATTATCGGCATAAGTATTGGTTTATACAAATTGTATTTAAAAGTTTTATGGTAAAAAGGTAACGATAACAAAAGATACTGAATAATTGAAAGAAAAAGGAGAAAAGGATATGAATTTGTCAGGAGAAAACTTTGAAAATTTGTTTAGAGTGAATCCTAGGACCAGACATAAAAAAGAAGTTGATCATTTGGATCAATCTTTTAAAAATCCTATTATACATAGACAGATACATGGAGACAAAGTATTTGTCCCATTAAATCTGGAAAAGGTATGGAATCAAATCCGTTAAAATAAATTAATACTGTCCTTTAATTGGTGATATTAAGGAGATAGCTATTTTTAAAAAAAATTTAAATTTACAATGCGACATATTAGTATTTACTGGGTTTATTCTGGGTTTATTCTTGCTCTTCGTTGGGTTTTCAAAAAAGAAATATATACATGGAGGTAATACATATATAGTTTAAGTGCATTTATTCACAAATATAAGACCTTATTAGAAAGATGCTGTTTCCTTTTCTATCCGTTATTTATTTGTGGTATAAGTTTAATTGCGGTTACAGATAATACTCCTATAACAAATTAGGGGGTTATAAAGTGGAAGGAGGTTGGTAGCTTGGACCATCAAGAAGATGCTTTATTATAGGCCTGCTGAAATAGCGGACAGCTGAGCCATCCAATTTCAATTCTATTGCATCTCATAAACTGATTTCATCACCTACTCTGGCATATTTTTGCTATTAGTCAGCATACTAGGTATAGCTCAACCTATTCATTACTTCTAGAGCCTTAAACTTTAATTTACTTAGTGGGGGATTTTGATGTTTTGGAAAAAGGAAAAAAAGCAGACACTTCAAAAAGGACAGCAAAACCTCTCACTGGGACTATTAAAGGAGATTCTAGCCAATCTGGAAGACGCTGAGATTGTTGAGAGGCAAAAACCAGAAGGCCAATGTTTCACCTTCATTTACATAAGAACTTTGATAGATCAGGAAAGAATGAATGAAGCTTTATTTGAACCATTGCTCCATTGTACAAATGAGTCAATCCAAGATTGTATTTCAACTTCTAAGTCTGAAGAAATTTTCACTTTGGGGGAAGCTGAAAAACAATTATTGGCTGGGTCCGTTATTATTTTTGATTCGCTTAAGAAACAATGGTGGAGTGTCCTTCTTACAAATAATCTGGGACGTTCTATTGAAACTTCTGACACGGAAACAATATTATATGGGGCGAAAGACAGCTTTAGCGAACAGCTCGATACGAATATTACCCTTATTCGCAGAAGGCTTCCGGTTACTGAATTAAAGGCAGAAAAGTTAAAGGTAGGTTCATTAAGTGAAACGACGGTTGTCCTCATGTATATGGAGGGCGTAACAAATCCCGAATTTGTATCGATTGCCAAGGAAAAAATTAATAAAATCGATTTCGATCTTTTTTTCGATTCTTCACAGATTGCAGCTTTTATGGAGGATCATCAGAACAGTATATTTCCACAGTTCCAGCAGACCGACCGGCCGGATGTCTGTGCTTATTCTTTAGGAATTGGCAAGCTGATTATTCTTGTCAATAATACTCCTTTCGTGTTGATTGGCCCAGTTACATTCTTTCATCTGTTTCAATCACCGGAAGACTATATTAACCGCTGGCCTGTCGCCAGTTTCTTACGCTTAATCCGTTATATCAGCTTTATTTTATCGATAATACTTATCCCGCTCTATGTAGCACTGACTACCCATCACTATCAAATGCTGCCTCTGCAAATTCTATTTGTTTTAGTAGAATCCAGAAGTAAATTGCCGTTTACTCCATTTTGGGAAGCATTGCTCATGCTGATTATTCTCGAAATTATCAAAGAAGCCAGCTTGCGGATGCCGACTAAATCCAGTCAGACACTTGGCGTAATCGGAGGAATTGTCATTGGACAGGCGGCCGTAGAGGCTAGCTTTGCCAGCAAAGTACTGATTGTGCTGGTAGGTGTATCAGCAATTGCCTCCTTCCTAGTCCCTAATTATCTCGTGACAAAAGCGAACACGATGATTCAATTTTTATTTTTGCTCCTCTCATTATTTCTCGGAGTATTTGGAATAGCCCTGGGGATGATCATCATTTTGGCACATCTGAACAGTCTTACATCACTTAGACAGCCCTATTTTGCCCCTGTGGCTCCTTTCTACTGGAAAGATTGGATTGACCTATTTATTCGTGGCCCTTTAACAAAAATGAAAACCAGGCCCGACCATTTGCACCCTTTCCAAAAATGGCGTTACAGCAAAAGGAGATGAGCTTATGACTTCTATTTCTATAGAAAATAACACGTCGTCCTTTAGTGGCATTTATGTGTTTTTTATCGTAAATCGGCTTCAGCTGCTTTATTTTTTATATGTAATGCCAACTGTTTTAACCCACCCATATATGATATGGGGGATTATTTTGGTGGGCATATTCTCTCAATTAAATTTAATCTTATTATCAAAATGGTTATCATCAGAGCATGCTTCAAAAGGATATCCAGGTTTTGTACATCTATTCGGACAATGGACGATGCGTGTTTTTGCAGCAGTCGGCATTGTTGTGATTGGAATTAAAGTAACGGTTGTCACATTAGGATACGTTGAAATTATTCATCAATTTGTGTTTCCCTCTATGAATCCAAATTGGCTGATTGTATTTGTCATGGCAGTTTGCTGCTATATAGCTTCACTGGGAATGGGGAATGTCATCCGTTTTTCCGTAATCACCTTTCTCTGTTCTATATGGATGTTCTTGCTTTTTTATACTTTTTTCATGCCGTCCATTGCTTCACTTTCCGACCTATATCCTTTAATTCCTGAAGATTGGTCAAATATTTCCTGGAAGGGCTTGCTGCTCATATGGTCATCTTTGTCCGGTCCGGAATATATCGTTTGTATCGCTCATTTACTTAACCCAAGAGGCAGCTTTCTTAAATATTTTACATTTGCTAATACATTATCAGTGTTAGTATACCTGGTATTATTTTTAGCCTCTCTATTCTTTTTTGGATCCAAGTTCTTAAGCTTAAGCAAATTTCCTATTGTTACGATGGTTAGATATCTTCAATCTCCAATATTTGAAAGAGTTGATATCATTTTTATATGTTTGAATATCTTCAATTTAGTGTTTGGGGTTTCAATCTATTTGCTATGTTTCTATGGCGCTCTCCGCATTTTAGGGAAAAAGCTGCAAACCAATCATTCCAAGTGGAGAATTCAAATCATCTGCATCATCGCCTCAGTATGGCTAATTGCAGTAAACAAATGGATCTGGAGAGAAGAACATCATCAAAGCTTATTGCTTAATCTTGAAATATGGTGCAGTTCCCTTACGTACCTTCTGATCCCCTTATTCCTTATTATTTTCAGCAGAAAAAAGAGGGGCTTATAGAATATGGCATATTTAAAAAAGGCTATATGGATAACTATAGTATACTGTGTGATCTTGATCACTGGGTGTTCTCCTTATCTGGAAAATAACGAAATTGAAGAAATTGCTCCAGTGATTTTTTGGTCACTGGATGACGCCGGAGAGGGAAAGCTTGAAGCAACCACAGTCGTACCTCCTTTAATTCAAGAAAAAAAACGGACCCTGACCATGCAGGTAGACCTGCTGAAGCAAAGCGGAAAAGGCTTTAACCTAAGGTATTACAGAGAGTTGAAAGTTGGGCAGCTTCGGTTTCTGTTAATTAATGAAGAGCTTGCAAAAAAAGGATTGAGGCCAATTATTAATACCATATTTACGGATCCTGACATTTCTCAGCGACTCTATCTCGTTATCGTTCAGGGTGATGTTAAAAACTATATTAAGGAAGAAATAGAAAGCCAGGAAAACCTGGATTACTACCTTTATCGCATGTTAAAACACTACGAGAGAAAGCGGCAAGGCCAGCTGTCGATTGTAAATCTGCATCAATTCATGCAAAAGCTGTATTCCCCCTTTACTGATCCAATCCTGCCTGTGTTCAAGGCAGAGAACGGAAATTTCAATTATGAAGGTACAGCTATTTTTCAAAATGACAAGCTAATCTCTGTCGTTACTGATTCAGATGATGAAATTTACCAGCTTATAGCGAATGATTATTATTTAAAATACCTTCCCATACCAAAACTATCTGTCGTATTAGGCCATGTGCGCACAAATGTAGATGTCACCTTCAACCAGGACTTAACAGAAATGAATTTAAAAGTAGAGCTGAAAGGTAGAATAGATGAGTATCAGGGTGAAAAGAATCTTAATGATTTGGATGATATAGCAGAGATCACTAACGAAATTAAATCCCATCTTGAAAGCCAAACCAAAGCATTTCTGCAAAAAAACCAGGAGTGGCAAACCGACCCGTTAGACATTGGAGCCAGAACATTAACCCCTTTCTCAAGGCCGATAGAGAAAAAAGAATGGAGGGAAAAATGGAGAAATCTGCAGATCAAGGTTAAATACGAGATGGATTTAGAACAGTTAATTAATATTCAGGAATGAAAAAGACCGCAGCCAGCAAAGTGAATGCTGGCTGCGGTTATTTCTTTTAATATTTTTCAGCAACAAAATGAACGTATGTTGCTTTCCCAAAATCATTATTGCGGGACTGCCAGGTATCAAAGCCAGCTGGCTTTGCTGGAAGGTCATAAACGGTTTTAAAGACTCTAATGAAATAGGAAGCTACCCTTTAATCCTAAGATATCCAAGTATACGTTGTTTATCGAGTTAGATATCAAGTATTTTGGAGTATGCGTGCAGCACCTGGAATATCATGGGATTTCAATCTAATCCTCTGTTTCCACCTGCCTTCATAGGTCATATCCCCTTTTACTCATACAATCATATTCTGCCAAGTGGAATGAAATCCTGCGAATACGCGAGTATTCGTGAGAAATACTTATCTAACCGAGGGAGTTGAAGAAGAACGATAACCAATTTTTTGCTATCGTCCTTTTTTTTACTTTACAATATCTCCGTACTGTGTAAAAGTTAAATTCTTCTGTATAAATTTTAGGCCTTTAGAGAAAATATTCCCTATAAACACATAGAGAGGAAGGATTTTCAATGTCCGAGGTGAGTAAAAGTAATAGCGGCCTGAGCACTGCAAACAAAGTAAACCTTTCAGGTATTGGTCTTGGAGCAATTGTCCTTACTACTGTTTACACAGCTATTTTAGCTTCCCAACTAATGGCTACAAAGCACAAAGTCGATTATCTTTACTACAAAGAAATTACACAAAATAAATAGGTTAAATTTAACGGTGAACTCTTTCACCGTTTTTATTTTCCTCCCTTAGCATAGGTTCGCAGTTTTTGTCTACTACCCATCTAGACTTGCTTATTAAACATTACTGCCCCGTTAGCTTAAGTGAAGGTTTTCACAAACTATTCACTATGCCAATTTTTTTTACGTTTTATTCCGTAATCTGGCCCGATTGTTGAATCACTTAATTTCTGATTTGGTTCACCGTAGTATTTCTAAATGAGTTTTCCCTGTTAATCTGCGTCGACACCTTCGAGCTGGACATTGCGCATTGTTGAGAGCCGAACCGGACTCCGTAACAGCTAGTCCTACTATCCTAGAGCTGCGATTTTAATGAACATTTCCTTTTCGCTGGCCAGCTTCTGACGTAGAACCAATTTGGATATAATGCTAATATCTGGATATAATTTACATTAAAGAAAGGAGAGATCTCCAATGATAGAAAAAGAAAAAATAATTCAAATTTATCGGGATGTATTAGATGGAAGAAGAGTACGATTCCCTAATCACTTTTTTGTAGGAGATCAGGGAAAGACATATTTAGCCTTCCTAACAAGTTACCTTGTCGAAGAGTACTTAGGAATTCCTATCGAAGAAATCCCTCGAAAAGTCACGGCTGAAACCCTTTGGACTCACCGTTTACGACCTCCTGCTTATGTTTTTGGATGGAATTTTATAGAGGTAATTGATAATGCTTACCCTGGAAAGTTTCAACCTTGGGAATTCAATCAAGTTTCCAATAATTATTGGCAAGGGGAAAACGGAAGAAAAAGGGCAATAGAAGCCGTTCGATTTGTGATTGAAGAAAAGTGCAAGATACTTCATCAAGAAATCCCTTTGAAAATCAATCATCGTTTCTTTAAAGATCATAAACTTAATGGTATTTTTTATTCTTTTGGTGATTCACCTTATCAAGTCATTAATACTGTTTATCCCGGTCAGTTTCAACCGTGGGAATTGGCTAACGTTCCAAGTAATTATTGGAAGAATCCAGAGAACATCAAACAGGCGTTAGATTGGTTTCTCTTTCAAAAGCTCGGTTTTTCATCTTATGAAGATGCTCTATTGAAACTCCATAGAAAGGACTTCTTTCAATATCGATTGACTGGATTACTTCAATGTGCCTTCGACCAACGATTGATTAAGGTAAAACAATGGATAAGAGAACAACATATTAATGACCAGCTAACATCGAGAAGCGAATGATTAATGATTCCTTGTTTGTGCTTCATCAATTGTTGCGAAATCGAGTCTTCTACTAAAGGGCTCTTATCTGGAGTAAGGATTGAGCTCTTTTCACATCCAAGTGTTGTTCATTACAAAAACCAGCTAACTTCATGTCAAAACATTAGCTGGTTTCTGTTACTAATCAAAATAATGAAAATTACGAGACTTTCAACTTAATAGGTATTCGCTGATCCATATTGAGTTCAAAAGTTCCGTATGGATTGACATGATGATAAAACAAAGGTGTTAATCCCCTAAAATCTTCTGAAGTCATTTTTTTCAACCAATATTGGTTGTTGTCATAAAGTACTTCTTGTACCATTAAGGTATTCATATAGACTAAGCAATTTTGCAGCAATTGAAGTGATAAGGCAGACACCTCTTGATCTTCTATCGAATTGGAACGAATTTCGCTGTTTTTTCCATAGAAAATATAGGTATTCACCGAGTTCCATTGTTCCACTGTATTTAATCCTTCATGGATCTCCCTACGAATCTCTTCATAGTGTAAATAATCACATAAAAAAGTTGTTTTAATCGCTTTTCCTAATTCACATAAAGCCTGATAGGTTGGATGTTTCGTATCCCTTGTAAATCGCTTTAATATGGATTCGGCAGAAGCAGTACCCAACCCCGAGAGCAGTTGCAAACTTAATGATTTGTTCATATTGCTGCCGAATAAGATCTCAGTTAATCGGTCTACTTAAAGCCTCTTGCAGATGAGGATATTCCTCATTCATGCCGGCTTCTGGACGATATAGCTTTTGAGACCCAATATTTTTAAAGCGTGGCATCAGTTTAAAACCAAGTAGATGACAAAAAGCAAAAGCAACGACACTTTGCCCGTGTGTATCGACATAATTTCTGTCAACCTCCATGTCGGTACAGTGACGAAGAACCCCTTCCATCATTGCTGCCACTTCCGAAGAAAGACAGGACTTTAGCTGAGAATAAATACAAGCTGACTTACGATCTGTATGCCAATAGATCATAACACCATGTTTCTTATAACGAGGATGCCATTCAGAAAGTAGTTTCTGATCCCAAGAGCCAAAGTGTTTTGAATCGGAAGCGCATGCAGTGGTAGCTTCGCCCCATACTTCTTTCATTCGATTGTAGATGATATGGTTGGTAATCTCTGCGTTGGCTTTTCGCAAATGATCCTTATGAATAAACTTTTGACGTATATACCGAAGTTCCCGATAACTATCTAGGTGGTTTCCAGCAGAAACAGTTTTCAAACCTGTATTCGTTCCTAATCCAAATAAACTTAGAAGAAGCCGTCGTTGGACGGTTTCTCGATCTAAAATCTCTCGATTGGCTGTGGTTTTAAAGTGTTTGGTAAACTCCGTATGAAAATCTGTTTCTTTTAGTAAATCCAATAGATTAATGTCAGACCAACGGTTCTTAACCTCCTGTTTAAGCATCGTCACGTGTGGAGGTTCTGGTTGCTTTTCGAGTGGAGTAACTTTAATCCACCCCTTGTTATTTTTAGAAGTAATCGCTACTTTTTCGTTACTTTGATCGCCTAGTCCTTGATTCAATAAATGAAGTTTATCTTTCATCAACTGTATAATATCTTTGATAAAATGCTCTACATTAAAAGGGGCTTTCAGTGCTTGAAAATATTCTTCCTTGTGCTCATCAAAATCTTGAGGGAGATCTTCATCCGGGTTTCGATATCGATCAGCGCCCTCAATCCAAATTTCTTTACAACGAAGTCGAGTGCGAATCGATTGTATCACAGCAATTTCATAATTGATTCGATTTACCCTTTCAATCCCTTTGCTGTCTGTCTCGACAATAACGTCTTTCCATTTCGGCTGAATTACACCTTCAATGGGAACTTCATCTCCAGCAGCAAAATAACGCTGCCCACTTTCTCCATATTCTCGAATGAGTTGAATAGCCTCGATAATCGGCTGATGAAATTGATTATTTGAGCGAAAAGTAAGGTTGTTTAAAATTTTAGAAAGGGACTTCCGATAATGCCCTTGGTAAGAAGAATGCATTTTTGTATAAATTTTTTCTTTGTACTCCCGGTTATTTTTTGTCATGTCCTTAATAATATTTCGAATCATATCAGAACTAACAATAGGGAATAAAGTATCTTGAATGACCCCTTCTGGGTGTTCTACGGTTGCTTTTAATAAACTGACAATATGTTTATTTTTTCCTTGGACTCTTTCTAATTCTTCTACTGCTTCTTTTCGAGTTGTATTTTTGGCCTTATTTCCGAATTTAAGCGTAATTTCATCCAATAAATCAGCTAAATAATCAATGACTTCCTCATGACGATGCGTAAATAAAGTGGCAAGAAGGGCATAGCGTATGGGTGCAGGGTGTGCACGCAATTCCGTTACGGTTTCTGTGGCCGCACGAAGTCGATATTTTTTTACTAGTTTAGGAGACATCTGCTTACATAAACCATCAGGAATTTGAAGATGTTGAATGGCTAATAATTTTTTGATTTCCATTTCCATTGTACTCACACTTGGTTTTCCTGGAGAGGATAGTAACTGACGAAAGGTTAAAATGTCGTTGTTTTCTTTATCAGAAATTTCGGTTTCGAAAAAAACATCGGACCCTTCATCAGAGTGTGATTCAAGAAGGGCATCTAATCGTGAGCAGGTCTTAGGAGAAAGTTGCTGATAGGTCATTTTATATAAATTCTTTTCAAAGTTATCGATAGCAGATTCAAACATTCGCTTCAAACTTCCTACGGAAGGTGGTTCAACTTTCCACGTGCGAAAAAGACTGTAGCTTGGGTTTTCAAGTAGTCGGTATCATGTGTAAACTGAACCTGTTCTTCTAACCACTCTGCGAAAAGATGATTGTCATTTGCAGTAAGTTCTCGGAATCCAAATAGGTTACGTATTGCCTTTCGATGTTCTGTATAACTTCTTTCTTTTCCACCCCAACCATAGCTGTCAAAAAAATCTTCAACCGAGGCATCTACTTGATCAGCTAGATGTTGAACGACATCTTTGGGCACATCTTGCTTCTTGTTAGGAAACTGGGCTTCCTGTTGAAAATATTTAAGAAGGACAGCAAACCCTATACGGTTTGCACTTGTTTTTTTACTCAGTACTAAATGATGTTCATTTGGTAATAAACTAAAATGTTCATCGAGTTCTTTTTGATTCCAATTTCTCTTCAATGGTTTCCCTCTTCTCGCTATGTCATTTTATAAACAGTATAAATTTCGACATAGAGAGCTATCAACAATACTTATCAAAATTATCAAAAAACATTTTTACTATTATTGGAAGAAATCTTGCGGACTAGAGCAGTTACCCTGTCACTTTGCCTATTAGGAAGATGATATGTGCGTACAAACTACTCCTGGAACAATCTGTAGATAACTTAAAAAAGACAAAAACTAACTCAGCTTAATGGTTGAGTTAGTTTTATTAATTGTTGCTTATAGGACCCCTTCATACGCTCACTCATCGTCCAGATACAAGTCATCGAGTTTCGCTCCGACTTCCTGAAGGTTTGGTGTGGTGTAAATCATCGTCGTCTTCGGATCATCGTGGCCAGCGAGCTGCGTAAGCGTGGTGAGCGGAACTTTCTTGGCCGTTTGATAAAGAAACGAATGACGGAGGACGTGGGGATGGACCGTTCCTTTCTTGAACCCGCAGCGATCACTCAAACGGCTCAGGATGTCCTGGATGTTCCGGACACTTATCCGTTGTCCCCTATTGGATACAAATAAGGCGGGATTGCTGTCCGTCCGTTCGCCCAGGTATTCCACTAACTTCCGTCTGAGCTCTTTCGGGGCCGGAACCATACGCTCTTTGTTTCCTTTTCCCCGGACCTGGATCGATCCCGTCCGTTCCCTTACGTCTAAATCGTCCCGGTTCAGGTTCACGAGCTCCGAAACCCGCAGCCCTGTATAAATAAGAGAGTAAATCACAGCGACTCGCATTTTCCCACCTTTTTTCCAATCGCCATTCAATTTCCGGTTCATCTTTTCGATTTCCCGTTTGATTTTGGCGATGTCGATGTTGTCGATCGATTTCCGCTCCATGCTGACGACTTTTTCTTCCGTGTACTCGATTCCGTTCATCCGATCCTGCCATCCATGATAGGTGAGAAAACTCAAAATATAATCGAATACTCTTTTTGACGGGTCGTGATTTTTTTATCTTCTCGATTTCGAAAATAATGATAGATGTCAAATTCTGTTAGGTAGACCATATCACTACCACCATCCTCGCAAATTGACACGGTTGGGTTGGACGAAATCCTTGTTCACCCGATGTTGCAAGAGGATATACCGCGTGTTTGGACGGGGAATAAGGAATAAAAACGAAAACCTATCTGATTCTCAATCAGATAGGTTTTTAATGTTGTATTCCGACACTTTACAGATTGCGCAACCCTCATTATAGTGGAATTAAAGTGATGGTTACGAAAACCACGCTGGATTCCGAGGAGGTCATTTTATGTCACAACGTATCCATTTATCAATCGATCAAGAGCTGTTTGACGCAGTGGAAAAAGCGGCAAAGCGAAACAACACCACTGTGAATTTTTTCATCATAAAAATGCTTGAAGATATTTGCTATGACCATGAATCATTCGATTATATAAAGGCGTTGGACACACTCATCAAAGAGGCGGAAGCGATGCCCAACAAAAAAGAATTCGTACTTTTGGAGTTGCCGTCCTTTAGTGGGATCTCTGTCACAAAGGCTGAACATGCCCGCCTGCAGCCTGCCGCCATGCGAGCTAGACTCGGCAAAGCCTTCAATCAAGCCGTCAAGAACAACCAGGTTCCGAATGTGAAGCGGGCGGAAACCATCGATAGAAATGGACAGAATGTGTTGAAATTCCGTTCAAGGGCTGCCGTTTATGTGGTGGATAGGGAATCAAACTGGAGTTAAGTAGAAGGAAGGTATTAAAACCAACATGTAAGAGCGTTATTACATTTTCAATGGAGTAATGCTTTTTTATTCCTTCGAAATGAAAATCAACAAACGGAAGCCGAGTTAAAAAAGTTGAAAACTCTATACACAAGCCATTTGTATCGTATAAAAATATATAAAATGGAATATAAAGCCCGATTTTTAGCGGACGATTCCAGAATGTGTGGATCCTTGCTGCTGATTACCTCGATGGAAATGGAATAGATACGAAAAGCATCTTCGAGACGATTAACGGCAAGCAGCGATTCGAAAGCGTGCGTTCAGAAATGTTTCTGATGTGTGTACGAACGAAGTGTGAGCTTCGTGAAGTCTGCAAATAGTTCATGCAATAGTCTTCTACCGGAATTCACCAGGGGATCACGATTGAAAGCCGGGGGTTACGGAGGAGAGGGTTTGAAATTAGGAAGCGGAATAGGTGCTTCGAATGGATTTTACCATTCACGTTCAATCAGCTGGAGAACCTGCGGCTCGGGAAGAATCTGTTTACCATCCCGCATGCAGCGTTCCACCACAACAATCTGTCGAAGGTGGTGCTTCCGGAGAACACCCAGGAGATCCTGGCCGATGCGTTCAGTGAAAATCCCTTCACGAACATCCGGTTCGAAGGCGCTCCTACCTTCATTCATCGGTATGCGTTCCGATTGGGAACCGAAGACATGGCGGATTTGAAGGTCACAGGGATGGAGTCACAGAACCTGTGGGCGCTGCTCAACCATCACGCCAAGTCGGTCGATGACTATGAGCGGCTTTCGGCGCGGTATCGATCCGAGTGATCGTTGATCTGCAGGAAGCAGACAGGGTAAACGAACGTTCGTCCAACAAAAAAAGACCACAGCAAGAGCGGTGGTCCAATACATACCAGGATAAAACCATGTAGCAGACTGATTCCAAAAGGAATTGGGTCTGCTAATTTTTTACGCATTGGGATATGTCGCTATACCCGTTCTCCCTGGTTCATTGCTATAAGTAGTTTTTGACAGTAAAAAAAATAATAATGGCCACAATCACAATAATCATACAGCCAGGGCTGCCGAAGAACGTCCTATCAAACACATCTTGGTTCTTATTTTTGTCGTCCATTCCTAGTTCCTCCTTTATCGTTTTATACAATAGCGGTTTTGGAGTGCAATATTTGATATATTTCGACCCATCGAGAGACAATCTTTCTATAAATCTCTCGAAAAAAAAGCCGAAAATAGCAAACTATGGGAAAATAAAAGTAAAAATTTTCAAAAAAGTATATCAATTACTATTATAATTTAATAGAATTGGAATAAAAAGGAGGAAGTTTATATTGAAAAAGTGGTTTTTGTACCTGTTTTCTCTCATTGTTGTGTTTGGCTTAACGATCCCTGTCAGTGCGCAAGAAGATGTCGAGCACCCAAAAGAAAAGGTTATTCATTAGGCAAAAGAAATCAAGGATCTCAATGTTTTGTTTGCAAAGGCAAAAAGAGAAACCAATGTTTTACAAAAGTATAAGGTAGAAAATAACAGTAGTAAAGAAAATAATGGGTTGGAAGTAAAAGAATATAAAACATCCCAGGTCTTGAAAGTAAAATTAGTAGGCGATACTCAGGTTGAAGAAATCGCTGAAACAACATTTACCATCGTAAACGATCCACAAGAAGTCTCCATCGCTTCCACCGGTTCCAAATATGAGGAGTCATGGGATGATTCAATTGGTGTAAAGGCGTATTCAACCATTTATTTTACAAAAACTACAAGTGGTGGAATTGAATACGGAAAACTGACAAGTATCTCTGGTGGTTGGTCCAGAAGTGATACAACGATCTCATTATCAGGACGAAAAGTTATGTTTGGCCAAAGTGGGTGGCCTGCAGGAAGTCAAACTAAAACGGTTTATCCAACCGGAAACACTTGGAATTATACCGCTCCTTCCACTTGGGATGCCGTATCATTAGACGCGGATTATACTCTTGGGGCCACGTCAACGGTTACATTAACAAGAGGGACACGGAGCTCTTGGACCCTCAAGTTAAGCAACAACCTATAGGTTGCAAATAAGGTCACAAAACACCCAGCATTCGTTTGCTGGGTGTTTTTTATGTTGATGCATTCATAAAGTTCGTGTGGGTGGCGTGATCGTCATTCCCTGAAATAAATAAATCCTTCATCTTTCTATGGCATAAACCTTGTTCCCTTTGCCATGGAGAAACGGTGCGCTGTCTGGGTTTAGGGTGTGTAAGAGGCTACAGACCGCTTTCCTCCCTGTATTTTTTATACCGGTGCAGGGAGAAGGGGTGGGATAGATGAAAATACCGCTGGATCTCAAGGTCATCCTGGCCATTCATCACATGATCCAGGATGCAGCTGTTCCGGAGGTGTTTGGCCGAGAGTTTCCGAAGCTCCGCGAGACGGACTTCGTCTTTTATCATTTCCTGGATTCCCCGTACGGAAAGCCGCTTCGGCTCCTCATTCACATAATCATACTGATAATCATGGCTGCGATTATTAAAGGCCATAAAGAGGGGATCGCTCGAATGCCATCTTGGCCGCTTCGACTTCTCGATCGAATTCAAATAGTCACGGATGTACTCCGCATGTGTATCCGGAATCTTATACACCACATGGTTGAAGGTGAGGGTGGACTGAGCGAGATTCAGCGTGTTCGTTATGATCGATGGCCAGATTTCAACCTGGATTAAAGCAAGGTGTACATTTTTAAGGTCGCTCTTTATTAAATATCTGGAGAATGTTTCGGTTTTTTACATGTTTTTATATCTTTGTAATACTGCGAAAATTTTTTCAAACTTTCGGATGGTTTAAACGAATGGGTTGATGGTGTTATGACCCCCTCACTATATATGGATTCGATTATATTGATTGGACAGGTCATTTCTGTTTCCTGGTGGTTTAATCGGATGTTTTGAGAATGTATTTCAGTTGTCTTTAAAGCGATCATAAAATTCATGTATTCTCCGCGCGAGCATTCCGGCCATTTCGTTCGGCTCCTAGCACGCCGAAACATATTATTTTTGACCTGTGTGGGCATGCTCGCACAGGTCCGTATTCCAGACCGGCGTACGTACCGATATGTCTTTTGTGTGCGTACGAACGAAGCGTGAGCTTTGTGAAGGCCGCACATGGTTCATGAAATGGTTCTTCTACCGGAACGGAAGCAGCGGTCACGATTGACCGCTGCTGGAGAGGAGGAGAGGGTTTTAAATTAGGAAGCGACGATAGGCGCTTCGAATGAGCAGTCCGGAGCGTAGCGCAGGACCAAGAACAGGGACGCGTAAGCGTTCATGTTCGCAGTAAGGGGGACGGTCAGCTATGCTGACTGACAAATGAGCGAAGCGAGGCTTGTCATACGTCCCCCTTATGCTCTTTCCCCTACACCGCACCGTAATTCCGCCGCGTATCCCAACCAACACTCAAACCATTGCGGCGACTGGCGGGGCGACCTCCCGGGGCGGCATCCGACCCGAGTTCCCGAGGAACCCGGCCACCGATAAACCGCGCCACGAAGGCATTCGCCGAGTTCCATCGGCCAGCCCCCAGGCAAACATGCGTATGACGAGTTCCAGGGCGGTTTCCGGCGCGGTTTCTGCCCCGACAGCGACAGCCAAGGGGCGGAAATTCGGGCCGGGCTAACGGGGCGGGATTTGAGCTCACAGACGCCCAGAGAGCCGTCACGAAAACAGGTAGGGGAAGCTGTCCAATAAATAAGATCTTGATGATAGAAACGCGGACCGAATGGGGAGCGGATCGTCAGGAAAAGCATCTCGGGAGATTGATCCGGCGTCCGACAGCGTGGACGACGCGAGGCGGTTGTATGTCAAAAATAAGACCTTTGTACGCACAAGTGCGAGCTAAAGAAGGCAAGAAAAACCACCGAGCGGAGGAAGGCTCCGCGCTCGTCGGAGAGAGGATTTTCAGGGCTGTTCGAGTGGGAAGGAGGGAGCGGTTATACGACCGAAGGGAGAGACGGCAAGAGGGACCACCGACCGACGCGGGACCCGCTCGGAAAGCCCTTGCTGCCCTTGATTAGACCTGTTTTTGCGTGACATTCGGGGCGGGAAGCCCGGAGCGGTTATACGAGCGGCAGCGAGAGAGCCCACAAAGACCACCGACGGGCGCGGGACCCGCGCCGATGGAACGCACTTGCTCTGCTTTCTCCAGAAAACGCATGATCTGCTGGCAAAAAAAAGAACCGACAATGCCTTAAAAGGCTGTCGGTTCAGGGGTTAGGCGGTTACGGCCAGGCGTTTTTCAACAGATAGCAGGATGGTCTCCTTAGCGTCCTTGAAGTCCTCGTATTCAACGCTTTCCCTTGTCTTGATAGAGAGTAGGTCCTCGCCGAAAAGCCTGCGGAGAACGGGATCTAACGCCTCGTAGATAAACGTTTCAAGGCGACCCTTGTCTTTGGCCACAGCTGGGATGTAGAGCTTCCAGACCAGGCGTCCCTTGATGTTCATGCCCTGCAGGCTCACGCCGTGATACGCCAGGGGTGTGTTCATCGGAAGGGTTGATTCATCAGTATAACAGACGGAATCGTTGTTGTATAAGAACTGGTAATCCTCTGACTGGACAAGGTTTTCGTATGGGTGGCCAGGGGCCAAAACGGGTTGCTCCACGTCCATTTGGAGTCGTTCGATGGCTTCTGCCAGGACGCCCAGCTTCTCCAGACCCTCCATGCTTCTTGTGATATACGCGGTCAATCCAATATATTTATAATCTGCCACAATAATCGCTCCTTTAATTAGGGTTTCGCTTCAGATGTTGGACCGGGTTGCGAGGAGCAACCGTGTTTCATCTCATGTGACATCCCGTACCGCATATCATGCACACACCATGCACGATTATCCGCATATGCCGTGCGACAGTTCACCTGATACTCACAACGTGTCTCACTTCATGCACATACCATACGCACGCCATGCGGTACGACATACGCATGGTACTCATCTCATCCTCCTCCGCATCAAATATCGCACGTCATGTGAAACACGGTACGTACGCCCCTGCTGTCTATGGTCATCGGCATACCATCTCGCACCGCATACGCATGAGATACGCAATGCCATGCGACTCTTTTTTAGGTGCATATGCCGTGCCGAAATCATCCGACATTCCGTCTTACATGAAATGCCCACACCATATGGCACGTCATGCGATTCCGTCTCATCAGCATGACATTCCGCATACGATGCCGATTCGGTGAGCACGACATCCTTCATGCCGAGCAAAAAAGAAAACCCACACCGTGTGGTACGGCATGGGTTATGCGAAAACCTCCACCAATTTGACTGTTATGTAATACCCCTACGTAACATTAAAATATTTCACTATTTTTCCCATTTTGGTCGTTTGAAAACGACCAAAACAAGATAAGAAAGGTAGTGAGCCCCATGTATTTTGTGATGAGCGACATCCATGGCTGCCACGATCAAATGATGGCAGCTGTTCAATGGAGAGTGGGGAGCTCGGGGTACGGGTGAACGGCCAGGGGGGCATCACAGAGATCATTGCCGTTCTCCATTCGTAAATATCGGGGCGATAGGCGGACAACAATCGATGTCCGTTTTTTTTTTCGTGGTCCAAGATGAGGTAGCGTCAGGACTTTGACAATTTACAACGATAAGGGAAGAACCTTGTCTCAATATGGTTTAATCTATTGAGACTTCATAAATTTTATAAATAAACAAGTAGTAATAAGGCCGGGTGTTATTGTCGAGGTGCGGTGAGACACTGGACTTCAAAAGATTCATATCGGCATTTGCAGGCAGCAAGTCTATGATTGCTTCATCGTCTGGATGGCATCTTCGGGTTTCAAATCAGGATAATCACAAAACCATCTATGGACAAGGATTTGAAAATGAACATGGAGGTCAGAAATCGGTAAGTCATAAACATTCCGGCAGTATTTACTGTGAGCGCGAGGTGAGTAATTTTGTCAAGAGGGGCATATAGCTGAAGTGATAGAAATACTCACTTTTATTAACTCCTTAGTATGGTACTAATCTATACCTAAAAAGTAATACATCTAATCACCAAAAGTGCTTAAGAACCGTAAATAAGAACAATAAACAAGTAAGAATATTGCTATTGCATACTACTATCATTGCAATAGCTTTTTGCTGTACATTTAGAAAGTGCTGTTCATTTAAAGTACACTCTATTCATACAGATAGAAGTATTGTATTATAGATATAGAGAAATGTTCAAACAGACTTGTTCATTATATAGGGGTGAGGGGAATTGATTTTTGGGTATGCAAGGGTTAGCTCAAAAACCCAAAATCTATCAAGGCAATTACAAGAGTTAAAAGAGTATGGTTGTGATCGAATCTACGAAGAGAAGCAATCTGGGATGGATTTTGAACGACCAGTTTACAAAGAAATGCGTTCGAAGATGCGGTTTGGTGATGTGTTGGTTGTACATGATTTAAGTAGATTTGGTAGAAATAAACAAGAAATTAGAGATGAATGGAAGGCTATTATTGAAGAAGAAATTGATATTGTTGTACTAAATATGCCAATATTGGATACACGGAAATATAAAGAACTTGAGGGTGTAGGACAGTTAGTTTCTGATCTTGTGCTTACCTTATTATCATGGATGGTAGAAGAGGAAAGAACACGTATTAGGAATGCTCAGAGAGAGGGTATAGAAATTGCAAAGAAACAAGGAAAGTTTCGGGGTGGTAAAAAGAAATATCACAAAGGAGCAACCGGAAGGGATAAAGTAATTTACGATGAAGTAGTAAGATGTTTAAAAGAAAATGTAAGTGTGATGGACATTCACCGAAAAACAGGACTATCAAGAAATACAATCTATTCTATTAAAAATGAAAACAAAACAAAACAATTCATAATTTATAATGGTAATGCGGAGGAATAGTAATGATTAAAGAGACGCTTGATAATAATGAGCATGGAAAGTTAAATGATAAAAAAGTATCAATATTAAAGCAGCACTTTCCTAATTGTTTTACAGGAGGCAAATTTGACCTAGAAAAGTTTAAAAAGGAAGTTAACCAAGATTTAGATTTTTCTAATGAAGGATATGAGTTAAATTTTTTAGGGAAAAATTATGCTAAATATATTGCTGATTCTATTGACACAGAAACTGTCGTGTCTCCTAATGTTAAACATAACAGCAAGGAAATGAACGAGCATTCCGGAAATATATATGTAACTGGTGACAATTTAGATGTATTAAAACATCTAAGAAAATCTTATTCCAATAAAATCAAAATGATATACATAGATCCTCCCTATAATACTGGTGGAGATGATTTTGTTTATAGAGATAACTTTGAATTTACAAGAGAAGATTTAATGGAAGTATTAGATGTTGAAAGTGAAGAAGCAGAACGAATTATAAATATGACCTCATCGAATTCTTCATCACATAGTGCTTGGTTAACATTTATGTACCCTCGTTTGTATATAGCTAGGGAATTATTAACTGAGGATGGTATTATTTTTATATCTAATGATGATAATGAACAAGCCCAGTTAAAAATTCTTTGTGATGATATTTTTGGAGAAGAAAATTTTATAACTCAAATAGTTTGGAAAAATAAATATGGAGCTGGAGCTAAAACTACAGGATTTATTGAGGTACATGAATATATAACATGTTATACCAAGAAAAGTATTACAAATATTACTTCTGAATTAAGTGAAAGTGAGGAAAAAAAATATACTAGGAAAGACAGTAAGTTTAATGAAAGAGGAGGCTATAGAACACAACCTTTAGCGACAAGAAGTCTAGGCGATAGACCAAATTTAGTGTACCCAATTTATTATAAAGATCAGGAGATTTGGCCAAATAAACAATGGGTTTGGTCTAAAGAAAGAATGGAAAATGCAATTAAAGAGGATTTAGTCGAATTTGTTGAGAAAGATGGTAAATTTAGTGTTTACTCTAAAACATACATATATGATGAGAATGGGAATAAAAGACGTGGAAAACCTCTATCATTAATGGATGGACCATATAATCAAGAAGCAACAGCAGATATTAGACAGTTATTTGAAGATAAAACCGTATTTAACTTTTCAAAACCTGAAAAATTAGTGCGTAACCTAATAAGTATGGATTTGAATGATAAAAATGATAAGGATTTTTATGTATTAGACTTCTTCTCTGGTTCAGGTACCACAGCACATGCTGTTATGAAACAAAATGCCGAGGATAAGGGAAATCGAAAGTATATTATGGTTAATATTGATGAGCCAATAAAAAAAGGTTCTGAAGCAGATAAATCAGGTTTTAAAACAATTGATGAAATCGGAAGAGAGCGGATTATTAGAGCAGCAAAATTGATAAAAGCTGAAACTAATGCTGATATAGACTACGGCTTTAAACATTATTATGTTAAGTCTTTAAGTAGAGATACAATTGATAATATAAAGGAATTTAATCCTAATCTTCCCATAGATGATTTAATTGTGGAATTTGATAAGAATACGATATTAACTACTTGGATGAATAAAGATGGGCATAGTTTGAACCCAAAAGCCGAAGAAATAAAACTTGATGATTATATAGGATACTTAACTAACAACTATCTATATTTAGTGGATAAAGGATTTAATCAAAAACACATTGATATATTACTTTCACGAATTATTGAGGATAGAGATTTCAATCCATCAAATATTATTATTTATGGCTATAATTTCAATGAATATCATGTTCTAGAACAGTTGGAATTAAATTTAAAACAATTAAGAAACGAAGAAAAAAATATAGAAGTATCATTAATTAAAAGGTATTGAGGTGAATAGAAATTGAGATTAATTTTAAAAAAAGATTTACCTCATCAAACTGAACCCATACAAAAACTAAATTCAGTTTTCCGTGATGTAAGGATAAACAAGCCAATAAGAAAAATTGAAAATCCGATATTAGATTTAGCAGACCCATATCTTTATGAAAATATAAAAAGACTACAAAATGATCTTCCTTTCCAAATGCAGGGGGTTAGCCAAGTTGACAGTAATTACTTAAATATAGATATTAAAATGGAAACTGGGACAGGAAAAACTTACGTATACACAAAGTCAATATATGAGTTAAACAAATATTATGGATTCAATAAATTTATAATAATCGTACCTTCTCTTGCTATTAAAGCGGGAACCGAAAACTTTATTAATAACCCTAATAATATTAACCATTTTAAGAATGTATGTGGTTATAAAGCAGAAATAAAATTACAAACAATAGAAAGTGTCCAAAGAAAAAAAGGAACTAAAACATATATTCCAACAGCAATAGCAGACTTTGTAGAATCATCAAATTTTGAAAGAAGTACAATTCAAGTAATGTTGATTAATATGCAGCATTTGACTGAAGCAAAAACAGGGTTATTAGTTCGAAATGATTATGATTCTACTATAGCAGGTTACAGCCGTCCTATTGATGCTATTTCTGCTACCAGACCATTTGTAATAATTGATGAACCACATCGTTTTAAAAGAGACAATGTTACTTTTAAATTTATTGAAAATCGAATTAAACCACAAGTAATAGTTCGTTACGGTGCAACTTTTCCGGATAAAAAAAACCTAAAACAGGGTAAAAATAGTTTGGTTATAAAAGATTATCAAAATCTAATATATGATTTAAACATACATAAGTCATTTCAAGATAATCTAATAAAAGGTGTTGCGAAAGAACATGTTGAGAGTCCAACCAAAGAAGAGGAAATAATAAAAGTATTGTCGATGAAAAAAGGAGAATTTGTTCGTTTTCAAAAGCGGTCAATAAATGAAAATGGAAAAGTTACTAAGAGTACTAGAGATTTAAAGGTAAATGATCCTCTTAGTCTGTTATCTCCCAAACTTCATGGTATAACAATAGATGGAATTTTGGCATCAAAAGTATTATTAAGTAATGGGGATGAAAAAGTTAAAGGTGATGAATTTTTTGCTGATGTTTATACATCTTCTTATATAAGAGAATCGATACGTTTAGCATTAAAAAGACACTTTGAAATTGAAAAAGAAAACTTTCATCGTAAATTTAAAATAAAAACCTTAGCTTTATTTTTTATTGATGATATACATTCATATCGTGATAATAATCAAAAAGAGCCGTTTCTAAAAAATATATTTGAAGATGAATTGAAAAATCAGTTAGAAGCAGAAATCAATAAGTGTAGTGAATCAGAAGAAGAGTATAAATATTATTTAGAGTTATCTTTACAAGATATAAAAAGTACTCATGCAGGCTATTTTTCTGAAGATAACATAGCTTCGGATTTAGAAATTGAAAAGGAAGTTAATGCTATATTATTTGATAAGGAAAAATTACTTAGTTTAAATAAGGAAGATGGAACGTATAACACAAGAAGATTTATATTCTCAAAATGGACATTAAGAGAGGGATGGGATAATCCTAATATCTTCACAATTGCAAAATTAAGAATCAAGTGGTAGCGAAGTTAGTAAACTTCAAGAAATTGGAAGAGGACTTAGGCTACCTGTTGATGAAACTGGAAATCGAATTGAAAATGAATTTTTTAGACTAAATTATATAGTGGATTTTACGGAGAAAGATTTTGTTGAGAAGTTAGAAAACGAAATTTACGGTGAGTACTATAACGAAAATAATACATTAACAGAAGAACAAATTGAAAAAGTCTCTACTAATAAGGAAATGAACAGAGATATTCTTATAGCTACATTACTAGAAAAAGGATATATTTCATATTCTTCAGATGGACTAAAAATTAGACAAGAAAAATTAGAAGAATTTATTAAAGAATATCCAGAAATGTTTAATAGGTTGGAACCAGAGAAGGTTAAGGATAATAATAAAGATAAAAAAGATAACAAAGTTAGTATTCGGAAGGATAATTATTGGAAGTTAAGAGATTTGTGGGAGAAAATCAATGAGAAATACTATTTACATTTTAGCTCAATTGATGATGAGATTTTAATTAGTGCAGTATCTAATGTAATTACTGAGGATTTGTTAACAAGGACAGTAAGGAAAACAGAAAGAAGTATATTACAACATGATGGAGAACAACTTAGTTTTCAGGTGATTTTTGACTCAATTACTATTTATGACACAGGGATAGTTAACTATGGAGTATTTTTAAAAGAAGTTTCAAAAGCAACAAATGTACCGCTTTCAATAATACACAAAGGCTTGGTAAGAGCATCTAAAGTAAAAGAAATTGAGAAAACCTTATTTACTTTGGATACAGCTAGGTCCTTTGCAATATATTTTAGGCAACGAATATACTTTGAGCTATTAAAAGTATATTCCTATAGAAAACTTCCAGACACAGTTATTCACCCAACACAACTAACAGACAAAAATGGAAATCCAAGAGAACACGTTCAAACATCGGCATATTTAGGTGTAAATAAATCAAACGATGAACCAATTAAAAACTATCTTTATGATAAAATATTTTATGATTCAGGCATTGAAGAGGAAAATATTAAAACATCAATTGACTTTGTAGAAGTTTTTGCAAAAATACCAAAAAGAACTTTACAGATTCCTTTTATTGATGGTAGCACATATAGTCCTGACTTTATGTATGTATTTACGGATACCAATGGAGATAAAAACTTAAACGCTGTAATTGAGAGTAAAGGAATAACAAAGGCAAGTGATAAAAGGGGAATAGAAACTGAAAAAATTAACTCAGCTAAAATCTTCTTTGAGATACTAAAAAGTGAGGGAATCAAAGTTCATTATAGAGAGCAAACTAGCAATGAAGATATATTAAGTATTATTGAAGAAATTAGAAATAATCAATAGACATATTACCCCTGAATAATTAGATTTTAACTATTCAGGGTCTTTTTTGCCCCTTTACGAAAAATCCGTTGAAATCTCATGAAATACAAACAGAGAAAAACGTTGATTTTAAGCGGTTTATGAACTTCATACAGTATTGAAGAAACTCGTCTATGAAAGAACGTATAAAGTACTATGTTAGGTGAATTAGCAGAGGCGGTACAGAAATTTATTCAATTGCTACTCTTTGACGAAGCCCATAATATGATTAAACAAAACCAGGGTCGTATATTCGGTTGTTATTGTATCGATGTGTGGACAAAAATAGACAAGGTTTTAAGGTAGTCACATAAAGAATAGGATAAAGATAATTGTTCATGTTTTGTTCATGTTTATGTTTAATATTGGTCTTATTTATGTTTAGTGTAAACGAAGGAACGTTGATTTAATGGAGTTTTTAAAGTCCGTTTGTTCATGTTTATATGGTTAATAGATGGGCGGCATGATGTAGGGCTTTTGAGCCTATCATCGGAGGAGTAGTTTAGGCTATTTCTCCCCGCTTTTCAATCCTATTGAGTAGTAGTATGGAATAAATTATTTTCAATAGCAAAAACCGCTTCCTATAAAAAATTTAGGGAGTGGTTTTTTTGTTGCTCAAATTTGCGTTTCAAGATTTTTTAGATGACAGAAGTGTTTAAGAATACAACCCAGATGTAAACGCTAAAATAAAAGTTGACCACTTTAGTACAATTCGCTAATCAAAAAGTTGACCACCCTTAACACCAAATCCCTTATCATTGAGTTTGTCGAGAACTTCATGATTCGGGAGGAAAAAAGGATGTTAAAGATGGCTAATATAGAGCTTATCAGAAAATTGCACTTTAAAGAAGGTCGATCTATTCGGCAATTATCAAAAGATCTTAAACTATCAAGGCAAACCATTCGAAAAGCCTTACAACAGAATGAAATTCCAACCTATCAACGATTAAAGCCGGCTGCTAATCCGGTCATCGATCCCGTTAAATCAATTATTATCCAGTGGTTAACGGACGATGAAATAGCCCCCTTAAAACAGCGTCATAGTGCTGCTCAAATCCACAGACGCTTGGTGAAAGAATATGGCTTTCAAGGTGGGGAATCCACTGTACGCCGTTTTGTGCGCCAATATAAGCAGCTCAAAGAAGCTCCTAATTCCTCTATACCGTTGGAATTCGATCCCGGTGAATTTGCCCAATTTGATTGGGGAGAAGTCATCATCATTCTGAATGGGGTTGAAACGAAAGTAATGCTTTTTTGTATGAGACTTTTATATAGCCGAAAGATATTTGTAAGAGTGTTTCCACATCAACGCCAAGAAGCCTTATTTCAAGGACACGCAGATGCCTTTGATTATTTGGGTGGTGTGCCGAAAACGATTATCTATGACAATATGAAAACAGCGGTAAAGAAGGTTTTAGAAGGTACCAAGCGTGAAGAACAGGAGGCCTTTATCCAGTTTCGGTCACACTATCTCTTTTGATGCCCAATTTTGCGCACCCGCAAAAGGAAATGAAAAAGGACAAGTAGAGAAACTGGTTCAAACAGCGCGAGCTCAATTTTTAGTTCCCGTTCCACAGGTAAGTGACATACAGGAACTCAACCAATATCTTATAGAACAATGTGATGCCTATGAAGAAACCTATGTTCCAAAAACAAAAGAAAAGGTGGGTGAACGATTTTTACTAGAGAAGCAACAGCTACTGCCGATTATCGGTACCCATCCTTGCGCAAGGATGGTAAAAGCTTCTGTCAACAGCCTCTCTCTTGTGAACTTTGAAACAAACGCCTACTCGGTACCTACTAGGTATGCTGGTCGAAAAGATGCACAAATAGATGCTTATGTAAATCACATTGAAATAAGGATTGACGGAAACTGTGTAGCCAAACACGAGCGTTCATACGAAAAGCTTCAAGAAATTTTTGAAGTGGATCATTATTTGGATGAGCTGGAGAGAAAACCAAGGGCTATCCAGCATGCACGCCCAGTTCGAAGAGCTAATCTTCCACCAAGTTATCAAGAATTTTATAAGAGAAGTCTTTCGAAGTATGGGCATGGAAAAGAGTTTATTAAACTATTAAAACTCCATCGTGAATTCACAATAGAGATGGTAGAACGTGCAGTAGAAAGTTGTGTAAAAGAGCAGCTTTATACGGCTGATAGCGTAAAGCACTATCTTTACCTTATGACACAACCAGAAGCAACTAAACCGGCCCCAATAAAATACGAAATGGCGCAGTCCGTTACCGTCAAGGCTCCTTCATTTAGCCCGTACGATCAACTATTACAGAAAGGGAGGTATATTCACTGAATACACACCGTTATCAAATGGATGAATATCTAAAAAGGCTACGATTGCCGGCTATTCGTGAACAGGTTGACGCTTATTTGCGGGAAGCAAATGAGCAACAAATCACCTATGAAGAATTTCTCTTTCACTTATTATCGATTGAAGTAGCTGAGCGAGAAATCAAAAAGAAAGAGTCAGCCAGAAAAAAAGCGCAATTCCCGGTATATAAGGACCTCCTCACTTTTCAATTTGAGGAGGCCCCCCACGTACCAAAAAGACGCATTCTAGACATCTTTCAAGGCGAATACATTCAGCAGAAAAGGAATGTCATTTTTATTGGTAACTCAGGAACGGGAAAGTCGCATTTATCAATTGCATTGGGGGAAGAAGCTATTGATCAAGGCTATACTGTCAAATATTATACGGCTGCCCGCCTATCCAATGAACTGATGGAAGCTCAAGACGAAAAAAGGCTCCTCCAGCTAGAGAAGCAATGGTTGGCAGCCGATATCACGATTATCGATGAACTTGGCTATATCCCCTATCACCAGCGAGCAGCTGAATTACTATTTCAATTTTTCTCTGCGCGTTATGAAAGGGGGAGTATGATCATCACGAGCAATCGTGAATTTAGTAAATGGGTAGAAGTTTTTCACGATGAACAGATGACCGCCGCCTTGTTGGATCGAGTGACTCACAAGGCTCACATCATTCCCATGAATGGAGAGAGTTATCGCCTCAAAGAGACCTATTCGAAGTAACAAGAGGGTGGTCAACTTTTACATGAGCGACATGGTCAACTTTTGGGTTGACATTTACACCAGAAAAACATAAGAAATTATCAAACACTGTTTGGGGAATTTGTGAATTATTGTATTGAACATGAGGTGGTTAATGTAGAGGACATGACCTACAGTCATGTGCGACAGTATCTTTTAGTGTGACAAAAAAAGGAAATCAAGCAGAGAGGATTAATACAAAGCTTTTAAGAATACGGGCATTTTTAAACTATATGGTCGAATGTGAAGTTATCAAAAGTAATCCCGTCAATAAGGAAAAATGCAAAAAAAAAGATGTAAAAATTGATGTTTTCAGTGATGAACAGATTTACCATATGTTAAGCTTCTACAGGCGAATTAAACAGCAAGATAAAAGTTATGTTGCCTATCGGGAAATTAAAAGGATTGAAACACTAATTTAAATGGGCAGATGAGGAAGTATATCAAGAGAGCAAGTAAGGATTGTAGTAGAGTTAGAATGGCTTAGCAGGCTGAAAAGAGAAATTGAACAGAGTTTGGAGTCAAGGAACAATACAAGCAGCGTGTGCAGGAGATTCTTGATGTAATCTAACTAAGAGAAGAATTATCTTGAATAATTTAATGATGGCAAACGGTATCGAAAAATTAAGATTGGCTTTTATATACGAATTTTAAAATGAAATAGAGGGTTGAAATTTAATTAAATTACATTATTTAACAGTGTGTTTAGTATAAATATATAATAGTAATCCTCTTTAAAAGTTTAAGTTACAAATGTAATAAATTTAAACAATAAAATATAAATTTAGAATATTTTAATTTTTTTGTATTATTAAATATGTATTATATAATATAATATATTTATACAAATCAAATTGTAAGGTGGGTGTGGTATGGATTTATCCAATTTAATGGGAAAATCGAATTTTTTAGTATTAAAGGCTTTAAAAGGTTATCAATTTGATAAAGAAATACTATCGATGCAGTGTATAGCTAGTCAGATAATAAAATTTATTCAAGTCGATAGAAGTGTACAACGCGATATTATCGATCAGCATGTCGCTGAAATTCAACAGTATATCCAATACGGGGTTGATGGTCATCCTATCTATTTCCCACCATTAATTTTATCAGCTCGTGGGAAGGGAAATTATGACAATGAAAATCAAGAATATCATCTAGATTTTGACGAAAAACTAATTTTACTAGATGGTCAGCATCGGATGAAGGCTTTTGAAATGGTAATTAAACGTTTGGAAATTCGAGATGATATGGACAGTAAAAGAAAACTAGATTTTGTAAGGAAATTTCCTTTAACACTGCAAATTTTTACAAATATATCAACTGATGAGGAAAAACAATTGTTTACCGATGTAAATACAAAGTCATCTAAAGTAAATAATACTCTTTTAATAATGTATAAAAACCAAAATTTGTGTGGGGAATTAGTAAAAGAAGTAATTGAAAATCATCCGACTGTTTCGCCAAATTTATTTGAAGTTAGGGCAAAATACACTAAGACGAAATTTATGACAGCTGCTACCCTTTATAATATAGTGGTTACTTTAAATGAAGGCTTGATACATACGGAAATGCTGAAATCAAAAATTACATCTAATGATTATGAAGAATACAAATCAAGAACTATCGACTTTTTAAAATTACTTTACAGATTTGCACCAATTAGTAAGTTTAATAGATCGGAATATATAATTTATATACCAAAAGTTTTATCCGGCATTGCGTATTTTACTGCAAAGACTTTAGAAAAATATCCAAATTGGAATATGGAGGATGTGTTTACTAGAGTCATAAGAAATATAAACTGGTCGCATAATAATTTAGATTTTAAGGATTTAGGTATGCCATATAACGAAAATACACATAGGTATAATGTATCTAGTGGAGTCCGTGCAATAAAAATAATTGCTGAGTATCTTAATAAAAAATTAGAAGAAGGTGAAAAGAATGAGCTTCGTGACTTTAAAAGGGTCCATCTATCCTCTAGATAGTACTAATTCTAAAGGTATAATGACCACCCAAATTAAAATTAAGGATTTACTAACAGTCTATCGAATAGATTCAACAGTAAATAGAGATATTAACCATGTGAGATTGCCTAAAATTATGAATTATGTAAATAGTTATGATTCCTATCCTGGTATTTTTTTCCCCTCTATAATGTGCGTTTATTCTGGGAATCCAATACAAGATTTTAATGTAAACCGCTTAGAATTAGTAGTACCTGAAGAAAGCCATTTAATTGTAATAGATGGTCAGCATAGAATAAAAAGTCTAGAAAGCTTTATTAATAGTAAAAAAATTGCCGCTGAACGCAAAGAAAAAGTTTTAAATAGTGATTTAACATTACAATTATATTTTGGTCTATCTCAAGATGATATGAAAAATTTATTTGCAGATATTAATTCAAACTCTGTCAAAGTTTCTATGTCTTTAGTAACTGCTTATGATACTAGAGAGGTCTTAAATATTTTGGTTCAAGAGTTGTATGAAGTATCAAGTTCTTTACAATCGCTCGGTATAGAATTTAGTAAAAGTAAACTTATGCGACCAAAGAATATAAACTTCATTACAAGTGTACGTCTAAAAAAATTTATCTCATTATTACTATTTAATAAAAAACAATTGAGCTTGAAAGAAGAGAAACATATTAAAAATCACTATGATCAAATTCTTAGCTTTCTAGAGAGATTTTTTTATTTTTTCACTTCATTCTTACCTAATAACCCAGGTGATGTTTTAAAATATGTTCTTGGCCATGAGGCAGTCCAAAATGCATTAGCAATATCCCTCCATAAACAAATAATAGATTACTCCGATGAGTTGAACTGGGCAATGGACTGGGAAGATAAAATTGAAAATATTATTAATATAGATTGGTCTGTGAATAATTCCGAATGGAACTCTTTACTTATCAAAGCAAGAGCAAATACTGCATCAGAATTTTATAGCATTGATATTAAAGATGAAAAAAATGTTACTGATAGAATACAATACCTTTTGAATCATTAATTTTGAATATCCAAAGTAATCCTAGATCTCTAAAATATTATGTTCCTTCTGGGAGTTCATCAACACAAAGCCAAATGAATCCAAAAAGGACAAACATAGAAGCTCCGACCAGTTTGTTCTATAAACTGACAGCCATAGAAATAGCGATCTAACCCTAACCATAAAGATTTTTCATCGATGGAACTCGCTTTAATAACCTGTGAATACGAAAAATATGAGCATTCAGTATGATAAAGATATGATATAAAATTTCCCTCAGCATCTTTACTAAGTGACTCAACTTTCGCACAAAGAAAATGAACGCTACTCGTTGGCTGTATTGAATTTAGGTTATATCAATTATGGTAGTTGACACCTTTTTAAAATGAAAAAACACCGCATTCTTTGGTATAGTGTAATTGACTAGAAAACACTACCATACAGAAGAGGTGCTCCCTATATGATAGACTGAAATAGCCGACATAATCAACTACCAAATGAACTTAACTCTGTTTTTTCTGAGCTTGAAATGAATAAGCATTTACGCCAAGCCGGGATTAAAAAATCCTTCGGTTTTAGTTGCTCTTACTTATTTCAACTTGTTTTCTTTCTGATTTTCCAACACAAAAATTGGTTTACTCTTCTTGATTCAAAGAAGGCAGATCAATTTCCAGCTAAGGATGCTGTTTACCGTTTTTTAAATCAGTCAACGTTTAATTGGCGCCGGTTTTTATTACTTTTGAGTTCCTTTACGATTCAAAAGGTTATACGTCTTACAAATAAAAAACGGCTAAAAGTGTTTATTATCGATGATTCCGCCTATGACTGAAATCGAAGTAAAAAGGTTGAATTACTAGCACGCTGCTTTGACCATGCTTCCCTTAAAATGCGTTTCTATAAGGGCTTTCGTATGTTGACTTTGGGCTGGTCTGACGGCTACACATTTATGCCAATTGATTTTTCTCTAGTCAGTTCTAAGAAGTCTCAAATTAATGGAATCAATGAACATATTGATAAACATACCTGTGGCTATAAGCGTCGAGAAACGCCATACAAACAGAGCCTGAACAAATCCCTGACATGATCAAATGTGCGTTAGCTAGTGGAATAGAAGCAAGTTATGTCCTAATGGATTCTTGGTTTACATTGCCTCCACTTGTCAAAGCTATTGTGGATCAGGGATTAGACGTAATTGGTATGGTCAAAGAAACAAAACAGCACTATAACGTAAACGGTAAAATGGTTTCCGTAAAGCAGCTTTATCGCTTGGCTGGGCCTGTTCAATCAAAGAAAGGAATTCTTCGTTCCATCCATACGACTATGGCTAATGGAACACCAATTAAAGTTGTATTTATTCAAAACAGAAACAAGAAAAGCGACTGGCTTGCCATCCTCAGCACAGATTGCACTCTTTCAGAACAGGAAGCCGTCCGAATCTATGGAATGCGCTGGGATATCGAGGTATTCTTTAAGACGGCCAAATCTCTTTTAAAAATTGAAAAGGAGTTCCAAAGCCGGTCTTATGATGCGCTTATTTGCCATACAACTATTGTGTTTACTCGTTATATCGTACTGTCATGGCAGCATCGTTGTAATACCGATCAACGCACAATAGGTGGCCTGTTTTACGAATTATGCGATGAAGTAAATGAACTTGATTGGGCTGTAGCATTACAGCAGTTAATCGATCTTCTTCAAGACGTACTAAAACAAACGAATAAGAAAATCAAAAAGTTAATTCAAAGTCAACTCGAACAGTGGATCACTGGCCTTCCTAGTTATATCAAGGTTTATTTACCGATTTCACTCTGCGAAAGTTGAGTTAGTGATAAGAGCTAAGTAATATACTTTTACGATATAAATATATTTGAAAAAATGGTCAAAAATAAAAGACCACTCCTGTCAAAACGGTGACTGGGTGGTCTTTCTAAAAAAACTCCCTATCAAAACGGTGATTGGAAGTAATACATGCTATACTATATGTAAATTATAAACAAATATTCATTTATAGTCAAGAAGGTGATGTCTTTTGAAATATAATATCTTTTTTGATGAATCCAATAAATTAGATGCGACCAAAAAATACTCTTATTACGGTGCATATGGAGCCGAGCAAACTAAGTGTGATAGTATAGTAGCGGATATTAATAAAATTTTACGAATGTCTGGTAAGAAGAGTGAATATCACTTTACTGAATATAATAATGATAAGGATCTCGCACCCTATATTTATTGTTTACATCATTTCATAAAAACAAACTTTCAAATTAACATTTTTGTTGTAGATAATGATATTGCACTGAATTTTGCTAGAAATGCTAATATTTCAGTTACGGAATTACGTAATTTGTTTTATGTTAAGATTCCTGAAAGGCTTTTTTATGGATTAACTAGAGGACTTTCAAATGATTATAGAACAGTTGAGATTGTAGTGGACAACAGCCCAGAGTATGGAAAAATGAGGGTATATTCCAAGCTTAAACAGCAAATGAATGCACATGCCATATATCGTGGAATGCAATATTATGTTAACAAAGCTTGGTATAAAGATTCTCATAAATCAATTCCTCTCCAAATAGTTGATTTATTTATGGGAATTGTCGTGTTCCTAATGGAAAAATCATACCTGAATATTGATGATGATAAACCAATAATTAAAAGTGATCTTATTTATCGTTTTCTAATGGAAGGAAATAATATTGATTTATTCCAGAAACAAATCAATATTTTTAAGTGGGACGGACAAAAGGATATTATTCATGAAGTCAATATTTCGGAGTATTTATCACAATTTGTGGCATTTAAAACGCAGTTTGATATTAATGAAATGACAAAAATAATGAATATCAGAAATCTTGATGATACGACCAAAGATATAAGAATAAGAATGGGCTATACAAATAATCAATTAAGATTGTTACTTGGATATCTTGATCAACTTAGTGGCAAAGGAAGAAACACATTTATTATGCAAAATTATAATAAAATGTTTAAATTTTAAAAGTGAAACCTTAAAACTTGCTAACATTTTGCTAACGTCTTCCCACGAAAAACGGTAAATCCCCGTTAAAGATGTTACAGCCAAAAACATCCAAAACGTTGATTTACCGCACTTTCCGCACTCAACGTTAACAATCTCACACTCTAGAATACTGTGGGCGGCATGATGTAATCAGTGCCCCGAATCCCAGATTTATTTTTAAAAGAGACTTCTCTAGGGCTTTCTAATCCTAAAGAAGTTTCTTTTTGTTTTGAAAATTCGATAGCAGTAAGGGAGAGGGGATTAATTTATATTCCCCAATTAGCGTCCCCCCCACTGTTTCAAATTTTTTGAAATAGTGGGGGGAGGCGCTAAGAACTTACGGTCCTTGTTCTTAATAGAAATATATTCTAAATATCATCTACACTCAAATGTAAAGTTAACTAAAGCCGATGTAAAGAAACAAAAATATGTGCGTCACACAACATAGGAATCACCAACTCTGCGTTTTTTCGATTGAGGACGCAAAGGGCACTGTGTTAGCTAGAATGTTCATAAATCATAAACCAAGCTAAAGAATATGACTGTGATGTCATTGTGTTTGGAACCTTGGTGAAATGAGAGCGCGGAAACCACCTCAAATTAATTGCTTTTCCATCCATCCATTCAAGTGACTTAACTGTGCATCGATTTCATTACGCAACGACACTGCCCAATCATCGTAGTTGTCCACTAATATAGTTACGGGCATAAAGGGTGGTAACTTCTTGCACAACTTGTATCGAATTGTAGGGTCTTTTTCGAGATATGCTTGACGGACAATGGCAACAAAGTCGACTAAATCACATTTGATTTTGTATTGTATTGAAACAGTTCCTTGCTGAGACAATAATCCATTTATAGAACCTATTGGATGCCGTAGCAATTTTGCCAAATAATGAAGACACACTTTCAAATTAGCTTTTGCTTTGTCCTGAGCAAGGTGGGGAAAAAGCTCATCACACAATATATCGCGTGTCGTTACCGGGTGAAAGGCTAAATAGGTAAGAAGTCTCTTGGCATGGCGTTGATTCCAACCGGATTCAATTGGAATCGAGTCAATTTCGACACTGAACCTGTTTAATAGATGAATGTCAAGGATGGGAACTCTTCGCGATTCTATTTGCTCTTCTGGCTGAAATACCATTTGTATAAACTGTTGTGATTCTTTTCGGGACAAGTTATCAACATTTATCCGTGTTGCAAATAACTTGATCCATTCCGCTACTAGTTCAGGTTGCTCTATAAATAGAAGAAACGACGCATTAGGTACGGTTATAAGCGTGCTGTTTTGCAATAGAAAAGAACTTGCATTAAGAAATGAATTCGGACTTGTCATATTCAATTCGCCTGTTAATAGAAGGACCGGACACGATAGATCTGCAAGTTCTAGAAGCAGTGCTGGATTAGATGTTAGCTCAACCATGTTAGAAAAATGTCCTTCTGGGTAGCCTAGCAATACTTGGAAATAATGTTTGAGATCTGAATTCTCCGGACCAAGTGTCGTATATCCCTTTAACAGTTCTTCATACTGCTGAAGAAAGCGGGGATGCCCGGCTTCCATCGTTTGTTTCATATGTGGAAATACGTGCCCAGCTAAATGAGAGTGCGCATTATTTTTCGACATATACGGAAGTGACATGAGTGTAAGGGCTTTGACATAATCGGGATACGCGCGGGCGAATTTCACAGCTACATGTGTTCCATATCCAAATGCGACTATATGGACTTCTGATAGCTCCAACCTTGTAATGAGTCTATTTAAATCCTCACACAAAACGTCCCATGTTATCTGCCCCTCTTCATAATGACTATGTCCATGCCCTCGAATATCGTACTGTACAATGGAGAAATCTGTAACAAGATATTCAATAAAACGCCCCCAGCATGAGGAATCAAGTGCGAGTCCGTGAATGAGCAAAAGTACTTCCTTACTCCCCCTCCTATTATCCATCCACTCGTAATACATGTTATGACCATTTACTAGTTCTAAAGGCATGTTTTCTCCTCCTGTTTACATAGTCGTAACATTCTATTTCGACAATAATGTGTATTTTCCTTGTTTTTGTTACCGTTTTGTTACCGCATACTAGTTATAATGAACTAGCGATAGAAGAATTTAAATACAATGAAACAGAAAGGAAACCCTAGCCACACGTTTTTACATTTCCGTGGTGAGATTAAGACTGGAGATGTTTTATTGTAAACTAATGCTCGTATAGCCAACGAAAATAGTCAATTTTTATCATGTATAAATAGATTTTTTAATACTTTAAGGAGGCAGGTATGAAAAAGTATATTTTAATAGGTTCTTTCATTGTGCTAATGATTATCATTGTAATGACATCAAATGGATTTTTTTCATCTAAAGAAGAGGCCAATGGTTCAGTTGAAGAAGTTGGAGAATTGGAAGGTACTAGTTCAGAACAGTTAATTGAAAATGAAGAAACTGAGATGGATAGTAATGATAACATTACATTAAATGTTATTAATGGGGAAGTCCTTATTATAAGAGATGAAAAAGAAACAATTGAAACAAATGAAATACAAATATATCCAGGCGATATAATCAAGACGAAAGAAGATTCTGTAGCTAAGGGTGAATTGAATTCACAAGAAATGTTTATGATTGGTGAGAATTCATCTATAGAAATGACTAAAATTATGGACGACAAAAAAGGTGTTTATATTGAAATGAATCAACATTTCGGGGTTGTATATCATATGGGGGAACACGATGAGTATTTTGTGAATATTAATGATTTTCAATATCAGCCAATAGGTACACATTTTTTAATTTCTGTTGATCAAGAAACAGGGGAGACTAGTCTGTTTGTGGCTTCTGGCATCGTGAGGGCATCTTCTATTCCAACACCGGATAGATTTACAAATGTGTTGCCATCCCAGCAATTGAGAGTACCTGCTGAAGACCGTAGTGATACACATCCCGGGGCTATTTCAACTGGGGACCTTGTAATGGATTTGGATCATTCTATTTTAGCGAGTTTTATAGAGAATAAAGTGAAGATTGATGAAGAAAATGAAAGATTATTGGAATTATTAAATAGTAACCAATCTTTAAGAGAAGAATATGGATTAACTAAGGCTGAAGATTTTGATAGCTTAGAAGAAAACACAAACATGTTGCATGAATATATTCTTAATCAATCTATTGTAAGAGGAAATATTACTTCAGAAGAAGTCGGATTATTAGTGGATCAGTTTAATAGTCCGATAGAAGATGAGCGGAGTCGTATTGACATGAATAGAGACAGTGCGCTACATCAGCTAGTATTGGAGAATCAGCTCTCTGATAGGCAACGGGTAAGGATGGATGAGGAAAGACTGAGAGAACAGCAGAAAGAACAACAGAGACAACTTATAGAGCAAATCCGACAAAAAGAAGAACAGCAAAGAGAAGAAAATCGCTTAGCACAGGAACGAGCTGCTCAGGAGGCTGAGAAAAGATATTTAGAACAATTAAGCGAAGAAGAGAGATTAAGAAATCAGGAACGAAATCAGGAGAGAGAAAGAGAGAGACCGTCACAACCTGAAATAGTTAGACCTATGCCACAACCACCACGACCTGAAATAGAGAGTCCCTCGAATGAACGAGAGGAAGAAGAGCGTCAGAGAGAAGAGGAGAAAGCTAGGTTAATGCAGAAGATAGAGGAATACTTAGAAACATTGTCTTTTTATTCCCTTAATTTATCAGAAGGAGTAAAAAATATTGATTTAACTGATTTATATGCCATAGATAAGAGGCTTGAAGCAACCGTTCAATCGGACGATTTAGAGGTTGCAACTGTAAGTATGGTAGATTCGCAATTACAAGTTACTCCTATTCGCCCTGGTGAAACTAAATTACTATTTAAAGTTAGACTAGAAAATGATGAGATGGTTAAAGAGATTAATATCAAAGTTGTTATGAGTATTCCATCGGAAACTGCTGATTCAGTTGATTTTATTGATACTAATCCTTTATATAATGAAATAGTTCCTAAAGTAATGATTACAAAAGCAGAAGATGAAACTTATTTGACTGAATATGTGCTATTCTGGGCAGATGAACAAAGGCAGAAACTTGGTGAACCAATTGCGATTCTAGAAAAGACTGGTAAGGACATTCATTATAATTTTCCAGAGGGTATAGAAATACCTAATGAAGCCAAAGGGATTCTAGTTTTTTCTAAAAATGATTTTGGTTTATCTCATGTTTCTGTGTTTACTCCTATCAACGATTATCAAGCGTATTCAATGGGTAGGAAAGTGAATAATCGCCAAGTGATCGAGAATGACTATTCTGGTGTGGAGTTATATGGAATTTTCATTGATCCGTTTGGAGAAGATGTTGATTTTAATAGTGAAATGTATCGCATTGAAGCAATAAGTAGTGATGAATCGGTGATAGTTGAAAGTATGGATGGCTGGGTTGAGATTCTAGGGAAACACCCTGGTGAAGCTACCATCACATTGAATCTTTACTATGCTGAAGGTGAAGAATTGTTAGCTTCTACGACATTTAATGTTACAGTAAGGGAATTTATTCTACCTAAATATGGACCTTCCTTCATCGAGTATACTGTTGATAATGATGAAATTACGTTCAGAATTGGAAAAGTGAAGGATGAATCAGATATTCTTGGATACTCCGTGTATTGGTCAAATCATGATAATGAAAGATTAGCCATGTTTACTGGTTTCGGTGTAATGGCTTCCGATATGCAGTTCACCCTGTCACGTGACTCTATTTATTCAACAAAAGTTCTTGTTGTAACATATAACGAGATGGGGGAATCTGAGGAGTTTGTTTATGTCGATATAGTATTCTAATATGTAATAATATGTAATTCTGAATTTGAGTGATTTTAGTGAAGATCAAAATCATGAGGATATTAATTTTAGATATGCAAGAGTTTTCCATCTATGGGGCTCTCTATTCTCACATTCATTCAACAGTAACAATCGTAAGTTAAATAAGAAAGATCTATGTAAAAACTAAAAAATAATTTGTTGCACAGTACAACGATACTATTCCATAGATAATGATAACAAAACCTCTTGACGTTTCTAGACTGTAGATTCGTTAATGGTAAGTTGTAAATCACAGGGGCGTAAATAGGCTAGCAAATTGCTAACGCAATCTAGTGAAAAATAGTAAAATCAAGTGAAGTATAATGCAGTAAGAATTTAACAAAATCTAGTAATATCGCACTCTAAGCATACAGAGATAAATATATTACACACTCTCATTTTAGGGGAGGCATCATGTAATGACCGCTCGAATCCTTGATATATAAGCGTTCACGAGCAATTTGCTAACAAAATGTTAAATGTTAACATCAGATATATAAAAAAAGGCTTTTCATTAGTTGATTAAACTTTTGAGAAGCCTTTTTCTTTTGCTGACGTTAGAGGTGATGCATATTAATTATACTCAATTATGATCTATTCCATGATCTACTTTTATTGCCACTTCTAATTAAAATCAAATCCGTAATGGCTAATCAACTTACTATTTCTATTTTAGACAGCTTTTGATTACAGCCATTGAAATGTACCATTCAATAAGAATCAGTTTTCCTAAAACGGGAACAAACTGTGGAGTAACTCTTGTGTTTCGTAGTTGACTATTACTGCGCAATAAATAACTTCAGCTATGGAAGAATGTGTATTCAAGAAGAGTGAACAAAAAAAGAAAATCCACCACTATTTTTGAAAAAAGCATTTCAAAAACTATTGAAGAGCAGTGAGTTTTTTTTGGTTTGAATAGCTATGCGAATTTTATTCATAAAAAAGTTAGAAGTATAATACATCAGAACCTTAGAGCCATTATATAATTGTTATAGCTAATGTCATGAGAAACTTTATCTCAAATTGAGCGATTGAGTATAACAATATAACGACAACTGCATTAGTAAGTTTATTGCTCAACATGGAAAATGTGTCTTAACAGGTATAGACTGGGTGACCATGATTGGCACTGCCATCATATAGAACTATATCATCTCTCAAGAGATGACAAGTATTCAAATCTGATTGTGTTACATGAATCTTTTCACCGACTGGTACATAATAAAAATATCGATAAAATTCAAGTTCTAATCAAAATGTTAGAGCTGACAAATAAACAAATTCAAAAAGTAAATGAACTTCGTAAACAATGCAAAAATGACTTAATCACAAATTAAGTTAAATAGCTTCATTTCACTATACATATAACTGAATGGATAAGATCAGTTGGAAATCTGTATTCGGAGAAAGCCGTACGTACAGTGTAGGTGGAAATGGGAGCGATAAATTCAAACACTTACCTATCTATGTGAACAAGGGTTTGTTATACTGTGTTAAATAAAGGCAATTTAATTGAATAATTTTAAGAGGGAGATGAGACTTGAAGATTATAATCATCATCTCAGTGATAATCTTATGAATATTAACAGTTTGGAATTTATATCCTAAACCCTACAATAAAAGAGAAATAGGTTTTCAAAAAATCATGTAGCAATTAATTATTCGCTAAAAGGGTGCTTAATTAAACAAGGAATTAAGGTATTTCTAATTCAGGTAATGGAGCAGGTTTATTGAGAAAAGGAAACGAATAAAGTAGATCACAAATAAAGGGTGCTCGTTTATAAGATAGTTATATCAAAAGAAGCAATGAATTTCGACACCATGAATTCGCAGCCCTTCTCTGTTTTCTAATGAGGAAAATTCGTTCTAACTAAATGCAAAATTTTACAATATGTGTGACATAAACAGATATTTTTAACAGGCGGCACTAAGTTGAAATATAAGTATCTAATCGACTATTTGTATTTTGGTTTAATTCGATTAACCATTCATAATTAAAGGCCAACTTTGGAGGAAAGCACCAAAAAACATTAGCAAGGAGGGTCAATTTGCTTGGAAAATGCAAATAGTTACTATCTCTTGTTAACTTATTTGATTTTAAAGAAGAATACGAATGAAAATAAATCATTATCTGCTGATAAAGTTGCAAGTATAATCAAGACAGAATTTCGAATGGATAAAAAAATTGATAAACGAACAATAGTAGGTCACTTTAAGAGACTAGAAAGTTTATCAGAACAAGCTATTGATGAAAATATAAGCTTTTTTGATGATGAAATTATTACAGAAGGTGAAGAAGCACGAGTAATACATAATTTTGATGCCTCTGAAATAAAACTGTTAGCTGATATTATTTCCTTTTCTAAATTAGTCGGAAAGAATTATAGTTATGAATTAATAAAAAAGATATTTTCTTTAAATGGAGAAAATATCCCGTATCACTATGAGGAACAATTACGTAATAAATTCCATGCTTCAAATTACAATCCTCAACTTTTTTTATCATTAGAAGAAATTTCAAAAGCAATTCAAAAAAGAAATAAAGTGGAAGTCACTTATTTAAAATATGATATGAATTATAATTGGGTTCCTTACCTAAACAATAATGGGGTGGAAGAAAAGCGCATTATCTCTCCGCACTCCATTGTTTGGAGCAAAGATTTTTATTATGTGCTCTGTACATTTGAAGATACATTGAAAGTTTATTTTCTAAGGGCAGATCAAATGAAAAATGTTAAAGTTCTTGGAGATAGAAAGGTGATTTCGTTACCTGGAAATTTTAATATTCAACAATATATTCAAACTCAACCACACTTATTCGGAGGTTTTACAGAAACCTTTTCATTTCAAGCTAAAAAGTGGCTATTAAAACAAATCGGTGATTCTTTTGGAACAGCAACAAAAGTTGAAGAAGTAAATGGTGATGAAATATTAGTAAAGCTTGAAAGTAGTTACGAGGCGATGAAGGTGTGGTTAATGCAATACATTATTGGAATTACAGACATATATCCAGAGAAACTAAAGAGAGATATTAAGAAAACTTTAAACAATAAATTGGAAACCTTGTAGTTTTAGTTAATAAATGGTTTTGTCAAGTAGAAATATTCCAGTTGCCTGCAAAAGTTTGTGTAGATAATTGGTATACTTCAATTATCAAATAATTAGGAGTAATTGAGATGGCAAAACTTTTTCATGCCAATTGGAAGCCACTTGGAACGTGCGGGATCATGAAGAAGTGATTTTATGCTTCAATTTATTCTTAATAATTCAAATTTGAATTGACTGGAGGGTTGAATGTTTTTGCTTTATAAGCTATCCGCAATTGCAAAAGATATATTTTGATTTATTAAAGCCTGTTGTGGAGATGTTTATGGAGCATTATCTATTAAAGCAAATTTTAAAAACTAATCGACAACTTCGGTGTGTTTGCCTTTAGAGGAAATGACAATTAACAAAATACATTTTGCAATTTAAAACACACAGATTTAGTGAATTGAATTTCACCCTGGACCTAAAACTTTTAAAGCAGGAAGAGCTAAGAAGACACAGAACGTCGGAGATCAAACTTTATATAATCTTTTTAATACGGAACTAAAATGAGTAATAATTAAATTATCTAATTACTGAAAATGCAGATTTATCCATTAGCAAACAATGGTTAAGTCATTTTGAATCTTGGAGCGTTCTGTTATACTAATCCAGGAACAATAAAACATTGCTGGAACTATATAGAAAATAAAATTATCGTTACAGTACAATTTTTCCTAAAAGGTTGTTAAGGTATTGATTCGCTTAAAGATGAACATTGGTTTGAGCTAAATCCAAGTTGTTTTTTTTCATTATTGTTCTTCAAAAAAGTTTGCTCTAAATGTGGAGCAATGGACAGAGGATAGTTTCGAAGTTGCACAACAAAAATATTCCAATTAATTAGCATTGAAGAATTAAAATAAAGTGTAGATTACATCGAATACTTACATTGTTATTCGAGTGTTAAAATTTTTAAGTGGGATAAATATGATACCCCGGAATATTGGCACGATGATCCTGAGGCAATTATGTTCATTCATAAAGTAGTGAATGCATTGAGTCTAGTATTTATAGATGAAATTCTAGAATTATGTTCAAAAACGTCTCATATCGCAGCAAATGCAACAAAAGTATTAGGGTAGAAGACAAAATTTTTCTGAATGGATGGAGGGAATTTAATGACATATAAAAATGTAAATACATTAATAAATGCAAATAAAAATGTCGATGAGCTTGTGCATTACGATTTTAAACATGAAAGAGGCATTTATAAGAGTGTCGGTAATATCCAATTATGGCTAGAGTATCGAAATGAAGTGGGGAATTGGGACTGCGACGGAAGCGGGGATAATGCTACAGAGACATGTGGGTTAACACGTGATATTTACAAAGTTCTATGGGAATGGAGTAGCGAGAATGAAAATAGGTATAAAAATACAGCTTATTTCAATAATATGCTGATGGGACCTGATACTATGAATTCTTATTTTAATGTATTGACCCAAGTAGTTGAAGTTGTGAGTCCCAACGGAAAGATTGAATACTTTAAAGGGATTGAAAAAAAAACGCATTGGAGTAAGCCAGATACTAGTAGGAAAGGATTTTTAAATTTAGTTGCAAATGTACTAGAGAACAAAGAGATCGGGGCTTTACTTGATATTTATGCAAAATTAACTCATACTATTGGTAATTTTGTATTAGTTCCGAGAGGATTTAATAGAGGAAGAACAAGTAAAACTTCTGACTATTGGGATTTGAGTCTTCAGGTTATTCAATCGGATAAAAATTGGCTTCAAGCCGAGACTGTCAAAAAATATGTGAATACCTTTTTCTTATGGGATTATGTCGATGAAAATTATGAAGTTAGGCCGTTCTTTGCAGGGCATAGTTTACAAAATAAAAAACCTAATACTATTAGTGAATGTGTAGAAATGTTACAAGCAATTAAAGATGCTATTGTTCGCAGAGGTTATTTTATAGTAGCAATGCTAAAAGTTGCTATAAAATATCCTGATAAATATGAACAAATAATGAACGAAATCATTAACTTAGAGAAGGCTAATATGGAAAGTGCAATACAAATTATTAAAGTAGCGACAAATAGAGATATAGAAATCTTTGATATATTAAATAAATTACAATAAAACGAAATACGTAACAGTATAATTACCTTCCTAAAGGAGATTAATTATGAGTAAAAAAATTACCGCTTTATTATTTGATTTTACTATAGATAATTTGAATGCACATGAAGACTGGAAAGAAATTATGATCTCTGGGAGAAATGTTTTAGATGATATTATTCGTTTTAAAGAAGATGAGTTTTGTAATTCTCCATTGGTTCAGTTAATTGAAATAGAAACTGAATCTGATAGCTACAAGATTATCAGAAATGAGAGTATGTGTAATATTCTTGGAATAAATAATAATAATCTTTGTTTGTATCAAAATTATTCACAACAAATCCGAAGACGAAAAATTTCATTTACGAGACCAAGCAATCCTCGGGTTTTGTCTGATAAATTTGCAATTCTAGCAAATAAAGAAATGTTTGAAGGAACTTTTCCTATATTTGAAATACGTCTAAGAAGAGCAGAAAAGTGGTCAGTATGGCAAGCGATTGCAGGGAAGTTTATTTTTATTATGGAGTTTCCATATCCTGGAGGAATAGCAGAAATTTATAGATCAATCGATAATCGTCAAATAGAAAATCTTAAAGGAAATATTGAAATCAGGTACAGTGGTATTTCGTTACAAGAAGTGTGCAGCCCCTTTGTACTACCTAGAATTGTTGAGGATCCTTTTTGTTGTGATCTTAGAAAAATTATTGATCCAAACACCTTTCATATATTATTTGATTCACAAATAATTCATGATTTTCCGGGAGAAAAATATAACAACGCTTGGAAGGTATTTGAAGAGCGTTATAGATAAGTACTGTTTCCGTTGCTACACTTGCCAACAAAAAGAAGATGAACTGTTTTGTATGAGACTAACAATAGCATTTTATTTGGGTATATAAATTTTGGGTGAATATTTCTTGAGAATTAATTTACTTGTATGTAGAAGTGTGAATATGATGAAATAAATGGGAGGCTTATGTTGCACAAGAAAACAATAGACCTAGTTGCTACGCAGTACAACCATACTATTCCATAGATAATGATAACAAAACCTCTTGACGTTTCTAGACTGTAGATTCGTTAATGGTAAGTTGTAAATCTCAGGGGCGTAAATAGGCTAGCAAATTGCTAACACTTTGCTAACACAATCTCATAAAAAACGGTAAATCCCCGCTAAAGATGTTACAACCAATAATATCCAAAACGTTGATTTACCGCACTTTTTGCGCTCGATGTTAACAATATTACACTCTAGCAACCTACGGGCGGCATGATGTATTACCTTGCTTTGAAACCCTGTTATATCAAGGAATCAAGCGTGTTACATTTGGGCAGTTCTCAAAAAATCACATGTTAATCACAAAAGAAGCTTCTCATGAGTTCGCTGAACTTTTGGGGAGCTTCTTTTTTCATTTCTTGGATTACATGGGGTTGTCTTGTAAGAAGGATAAGTGCAGAAATCTCCTTTTTAATAGGCGATTTAAATAAGGGAGATAATAAAGTTATTCCATATTATCTTGAGGTATATGAGAGGAATTTTTGATAGAATGGGAATAAGAAGTAACTAAATTGTAAAGGGGGAGTACAAATGTTATGGGAACAAGTTCGAAAAGCATACCCAGATAAATGGGTTGTAATTGAGGCAATTGAAGCGCACTCAGAGAGTAATTATCGAATAGTAGATGAAATAGCCGTAATAGATTCTTTTGATGACTCAATGGAGGCATTTCGGCGACATCATGATTTACACAAGCAAAAACCTAATCGTGAACTTTACTTTTTCCATACTTCTAGAGAAGATCTCGATATACGCGAGAAGAAATGGACAGGACTTAGAAAAATATGATTATGATAAAAGAATTATCAGAATTACCATTTATAGAGGCTACTGTAACTTTTCGCGGGCAAAGCTTGAAACTAGAAAATGTTTTACTTGATACTGGCTCTGCTGGAACCATCTTTAATGTGAATAAACTTGAAGAAATAGGGGTAAAGCCAGAAGCAAACGATGTAACACAAACGATTCAAGGAGTCGGTGGACTTGAGTTCGTTTATACAAAAAATATAGATAGAATATCTATTCAGAATGAAATAGGGATCCAAAACTTCAATGTTGAATTAGGTTCAATGGACTACGGTCTTGAGATTGATGGTATTCTCGGATACGATTTCATGAAGGAAGTTGGTCTCGTTATTGACTTGCAAAGACTTAATATATCAATAAAGTAAATCCTCTTGAAAGGGGATATTTTTTTGCTGTATACACACCAAGTAACGTCTTTTAAGGTTCTATGTACCTTGAAAGCAACCATTGCTTTCAAGTTTTTTTATTTTCTATGACTGCGAATTAAATCGCTAAATTTGTTAGAAGCATTTCTTCTTCTATGCTTTGTTACATGAAGATAAATCTTTCTAGTTGTCGAATCATCTTCATGACCTAACCGGTCCATAATCTCATCGATCTCCACTTCAGCCTGCGCAAGAAGTGAAGTGTGAGTATGACGTAAGGAGTGTGGAGTAAGTTTAAGATTTAACTCACTCTGCTTCAATAACCTAGCCATTCTATTCTGCACAAATTTTATCAAAACAGGATAGCCGGGATAATGATTGAAATTTGAGAAAATGAACCCCTTATTGTAATAATTGTCTCCTAGACGTAAAATCATCTCTTCTTGTTCTTCTTTATGTTTCTCAAGCAATTTAATGAGTTCGTGATCGACAGTAATGACACGCTTTGACTTTTTTGTTTTTGGACGAACTAAGGTGTAATTTACTGTACTGTTTTTCGGATTGTAATACGTTTTGTTAATACTTATGGTATGCTTTTCAAAATCAATATTACTCCATTTGAGGGCAACCAATTCTCCAACTCGTATACCAGTATAAGATAATACATTGAAGATTACTTCATCCATGAATAGTCCCTTTTCGCCTGCAATATCTAGGAAGTGTAGAAGTTCCTCCACTTCAAGAAACTTTGGAAGATCTTGAGGGTCTTCTTCGTTTTCGTTAATGATGTTGTCATCCTCTCTTAGTATATAAGCATTTATCGTCGGATTATCATTTAGCAACTTCTTATCAACGGCTTTCCCGAAAAGGAGTCTTCCAGTTGTATGAATACTTTCAACAGTACTTCTTGCAAAACCTTGCTCTTTTAAATCATCCAATACAGCCTGATACATTTCTTCGGTGATTTTTTTAAGTTTGACCTCTTTGAAGAATGATAGAAATTTATCAATGCTGTATTTTCTAATTCGGATAGTACCGGGTTTTGGAGCGGTAACTTTAATGTATTCCGTAAGCCATATACTAGCGTATTCCTTGAACAACATATCGGTTTCAATATGAAATTTACCTTGTTTAATTTTCTCGATTAAAGCTTCAGCTTGTTCTCTAGTGTCAAAGTTATCTCTCTAAATCTGCTTTCTTTTCCCTAGTTTTAGATATTTTCCTACATCAATAACAAAGGTCCACTTATTATCACAAGTGCATTCTTCGCCACAAGTGCAACCTCGTTTGAAATAACTACCTTTCATAGTGATTTATCTGAACCTCTCTTTCAAAATAGTTTTTATATGATTTATCATGCTCTATGCATGTAACTGTTCTTCTTTTTTTAATGCAATCCAATGTTTAAAATCTGCCTTATCTACCCTTTTGGTGGCACCGATTTTAAAGTTTGGGATACCCCCGTCTTTTACGTTCATTTTGAACAACTCAAACACTCGTCTTCTCGAAATACCTAGAAATTCAGAATGCTGTGCGGTGAGAGTATCAGATAATGACTCCCAAGTGGTATGTTTTTTTGTGTTTTTCATTTTGTATAGCCTCCATATAGTTATTTTTTTGATTAATAGAAAAAAACCGCAAAATTACATAGCCGACTATTGTTAAGTGGCTAAGAGAATCAAGGTTGATTGCCTTTTGAAGCTTGTCATCGAAAAGACAATCACTTAGCGCATGAAGACTCTCGAATTCCTGTAGCTGCGCAAAAAGCAGTAATTTTAGGAACAATTCCGTCGTTAATTTCTTCGTATAGAAATCTAAATTCAATGTTTTCACTTGTTCCTCAAAAACCTTCGAATTGATTGGTGAAAACCATTGTCCAAATGAATTTTTTCGTGTAATCTTGTCCATGTGAGATGTCCTTTATTAGTGGATTTGGATGGATTACCACCTGACTTATCCATTATAAAGGACTTTGAAATACTCTATCTTTTTCGATGAGTTGTAGATAATGATACAGCATTAAACTTTTCTAAGAGCGCTGATATTTCAGTCACAGAATTACGTAACTTGTTTTACGTTAAAATTCCCGAAAGACTTTTTTACGGTTTGACTAGAGGTCTTTCAGATGATTATAGAACGGTTGAAATTATTGTAGATCACAGCCCTGAATATGGAAAGATGAGAGTATATTCAAAGCTAAAACAGCAAATGAATGCACACGCAATATATCGTGGAATGAAATATTATGTTAATAAGGCTTGGTATAAGGATTCACATAAATCAATCCCTCTTCAAATTGTAGATTTATTTATGGGGATTGTTGTGTTTTTAATGGAGAAGTCTTACTTGAACCTTGAAGACGATAAACCAATAATTAAAAGTGATCTTATTTACCGCTTTTTAATCGAAGGCAATAATATAGATTTATTTCAGAAGCAAATCAACATTTTTAAATGGGATGGACAAAAAGACATTATTCATGAGGTGGATATCTCAGAATATTTGTCTCAATTTATTGTTTTTAAAACCCAATTTGATGTTGGAGAAATGACAAAGATTTCTAACATTAAATTACCAAATGAAAGTACTAAAGATTTACGGTTGAAATTGGGATATACAAATAATCAATTAAGGATGTTACTTGGATATCTTGACCAACTAGATGGCAAAGGAAGAAATACTTTTATCATGCAAAATTACTAAAATGAATTTTAGTTATGCTAACATTTTGCTAACGCACTCATCTCCAAACCGTAAATTCAGGTTAACGATGTTACAGTAAGAAATTAACAAAAGCTTGATATACCGCATTCTCATCACACATCATTGTAGAAAAACACACTCTCACCATAGGGGAGGCATGATGTGATATGTCCCTTAAACCCTTGGTATACAAGGATTTTGTTAGTAAGGTGAGATTGTGTTGCGAACATTGAGGTTTTTAACGGAGGCTTCTCATAAGTTCACTGAACTTGTGAGGGGTCTCTTTTTTGTGGTCTTTTGTATGATATAGAACAGGCCAATTATGTATACTTCTGTTTAGTCTTTTTTTCGTGATATGATAGAATCATGTTACCAATACTTTAGGAGAATTGATGTGTATGGCGCCGTTAAATGAAGATCAATTAGAACATATTCGAAATGAACGTAAGATACAAATTATGAGAGCTGCACTTAAAACTTTTGCAGAAAATGGGATTAAACTAACAAAGATTAGTTTAATCGCGAAGGAAGCGGGAATTAGTCACGGATTGGTTTATCACTATTTCAAATCAAAGGAAGAAGTGTTATACGAAAGCCTCGAATGGGCCATGGAATTAAATGAAACGCGCAAATATCTTAATGAGCTTTCAGAGATGGCAGTTTCACCCTTAGAAAAACTACGTCAATTTACGAAGTTTGCCCTTTCATCAAGTAAGTCTGAAAGTAGTAATATATTTCGTGTGATTCAACACTTAGAAAATACAGAAGGCATTCCTAGTCATATACTCGATTTCACGAAAAATGTAGGAATGATGTATGTTGAATTTTTCATTCCAATTTTTATGGAAGGACAAGAATCAGGTGAAATTATTCAGGGGGATCCTGAAGAACTGGTGGGATTATTTCTCACCATTATTTCTGGAGTGATGGCAGATGATCCCGATTATTGGCATGAAAATATGGACCATAAAATTGCCATTTTCTTAAGAATGATTACGACACGTTAAGTCCATTCTTACTTCTCCTCAATTTGTTGTCAAAATTCCTTGTTGACGAATGAGGAGATTTATTATATTTTTATATTGACTGGTTTAATCAATCAAAAACCAGTTATTATTTTTGTGTTTATATTGACTGATTAAATCAATCAAAAAGAGGTGAGGTAATGAAAGATAATATTATTTCTGTTCGTAAACTGAAAAAATCCTTTGGGAAGCATTTAGTTTTAGATGATTTGAATCTCGAGGTAAAGCGTGGCTCAATTTTTGCATTACTAGGAGAAAATGGAGCTGGTAAGACGACAACTGTGCGCATCTTATCTACATTGATTCAAGCAGATAGTGGCTCAGTTTTGATTGCTGGATATGATACGCATCGCGAATCTAAGTATGTGAAACAAAATATTAGCTTAACCGGTCAATATGCTGCAGTGGATGAATTGTTGACAGGAGAAGAAAACCTCATGCTGATGGGGCGTCTAAATCACTTGAGCGGCCATTTAGTAAAAAAGCGGGCAATGGAACTACTTGAACAATTCGAGTTAACAAATGCTGCAAAAAAACAAGTAAAGACATATTCTGGTGGGATGCGCCGAAGACTTGATATTGCAATTAGCCTGCTAGCCTCTCCGCAAGTTATTTTCTTAGATGAGCCTACAACCGGACTTGATCCTCGGAGTCGGAGAGCTATGTGGGATCTGATTAAACAACTTGCAAAGGGTGGAGTTACCATTTTTTTAACGACGCAATATTTAGAAGAAGCAGATCAACTTGCAGATAAAATAGCTGTCATCGATGGTGGAAGGATTGTAGAAGAAGGAACTGCAGAAGAGCTAAAAAGCTTGATCGGTGAAGAGAAGATAGAATTAACCTTTGATGATTTGAGTTCATGCCAGCTTGCTTTAAAGCTTTTACAAGGTCAAATTAATGAAAGCGAGCGAATGATCTCGATTAATACCTGTTCTATAGAAAGTTTGCGTCAACTACTTAACATACTATATGAACACGGCTTAGAGCCTAGCTCCGTTAACTTCCGAAAACCAACGCTTGATGATGTATTTATGGATTTAACAAGCCGAAATAGAAAGGGGCTATCTGCCAATGCGTAAATCAAAGTTTTATTGGGCTTTATCAGATGGCTGGACAATGTCCCATCGTAGCTTAAAGCATATTTTCCGTGAGCCAGAGTCCCTATTAATGGCTATCGGACTACCAGTAGCGATTATGGTTATGTTTGTTTATATTTTTGGAGGGGCGATTCAGACTGGGACGGAGTATGTAAATTATGTTGTTCCTGGAGTCATTATCACATGTGCAGGATTTGGAAGTTCACTAATAGCTATAAGTGTTACGCAGGACATGGTTGGTGGATTGTTTGAGCGTCTTCGCAGTATGCCCCTACACCCTTCATCATTAATGGTTGGTCATGTAACGGGAGGATACATTCGCAATGCGATCGCTACAACGATGATCTTTCTTGTTGCATTCCTCATTGGATTCCGGCCAAATGCGGGATTCATAGATTGGCTTGGAATTATTGGACTCTTGTCTCTATTTATGTTATCTCTCAATTGGCTGTTTGTAGCAATGGGTTTAATGGCAAAAAGTGTGGAAACAGCAAACGCTGTAACATTTCCGATGTTATTCCTTCCATATGTTAGTAGCGCCTTTGTACCTACAGAGACTATGCCTAGCTGGCTTCATGCCTTTGCAGAATACCAGCCAATGACTCCACTAATTGAAACAGTACGTGGACTTCTTATTGGAACACCTATTGGTAACAATCTCTTGTTATCTATTTTTTGGTTCGGTTCTCTATTAATTATTAGTTTTAGTATTTCTGTAGCTATTTTCAACCGGAAGAAAAAACATTAATTTACGTTAATATAGAAGATACATTGAAAAGTGCTAACATAATGAAAAATACTAGCATAAGATACAGCGCCCAAAACCTACTAGAGAAGTTACCTAGTTAAATTAATAAAGAGGCTTCTCATTAGTTGATCAAACTTTTGAGAAGCCTTTTTCTTTTGCTTACGAAGAAGTTGATGCATGATGCATTATCAATTTGATCAGTATTCTGCAATCGGGCTAGATTACTTTTGTATTACGTAGACTTATATTATACTGCGCAACTAAAAGGCATCTCGTTTAATTAGTGAAAGGGGGTACTTAAGCTAGGCAGTAATTTTCAATAAGAATAAAAATAGTATGAATCTGCATGAATTACACAACCTAAAATTAACTATTTTATGGAGGGTTAATTATGCCAGATAAAGCATCAATTGCATCATCAGAATTAGGAACGTTATGGTTAACATATCAAGAAAAAACAATGATTATGCGAATGTTAGAGTATTTTATAGCGAAAGCAGATGATGAAAAAGCCAAGAATATTATGACTAATTTGCATGAAGAGCTTGAAATATATGTTGGTAAAATAGTTCAGATATACGAAGAGGAAGGTGCTGTTATACCAGTGGGATATACAGCACAAGATGTAAATAAGGATGTCCCCAAGCTATATGATAATGGTTTTGACATTATGTTTGTTCGCCTTATAAAAGAAATCAGTATGGGATTACATTCATTAAATTTGACAATGACGTTTCGAGAAGATATAACTATGCTTTTTGGAGACCTTACTGCTATCACCCAAAAGTATTTCAGGATTTGCTCTCAATATTTGCTTGAAAGGGGGTTACTTGTTAGAACACCTTACGTTTCGATGCCAAAATCAGTTGAATTTGTTAAAAATAATAGTTATTTAGCTGGAGTAGGGCTCAATCCATTTAGCCAAAAAAGAACATTGAATACGGTAGAGGTTTCTCATGTTCATAAAGCTATTGAATCAAATCTTACAGGTTTACAATTGATTTTAGGTTTTGGACAGTGTGCAAATGATGTTGAGGTTAAGAAATTCTTTAATGAAGGCGCAGAACTTGCTAAAGGTATTGTAAAAGAATTGAGTGAAGTTATGATTCAAACAAACCTTCCCATTCCTCAAACTCCGGGAGGGAATGCAACTGATTCAACTGTAGCTCCATTTTCTGATAAGTTAATGATGTATTGCACAAGTCTTTTTTGTAGTTTTTCTATGGGAAGCAATTCACTCGGATCTGCTTTTAGTTTACGAAATGACTTGCCCGCAAAAAATACGATTTTTATGAAAGATATTTTTGAATATGCTCATAAGGGTGCGAAAATCATGATTAAAAATGGTTGGATGGAAGAGCCACCTCAAATGGAGGACCGTAAACAAAAGATGAAATGAGTGATATTGGGTGAGATACCATAACAAACCTAGAAAACATTAGGCTTTATTATGGAGCATAGCATTGTCAGATTTTGGTCAGTTCTTAAATGAAAAGTTTATATAAAGGCAGTATCTTTATTCTATTAGAATTTCTTGTAAATGTACTAAGTAACTTCAACTTAGCCAATATATTCGTTTACAGGAGAAATACAAAAAGCCATTGATGTTACAAATTATCAATGGCTTAGGTTCTATCCATGTTTGTATATGTTTGTAATGTGGGATGCATATAGGGATGCAGAAGGAGAAATAAATCCATATTCGTAAATCCCTTTTGTATTTGGCGCTTTTTTTATAACAATTGGGTTGACTTTTTCAACAAAACTAAAAATAATGGGTGTCCTATTTGGTCCAGTATTTCTACCGATATTCTCTTTAGTTCCTGGTCTTACGGTAGGGTTTATCATTTATTATATTGTTCTAACAATTAACTATAGAAGAAACTAATAGGTTATTTCTGTTTTTTAACTAAGGCAGCTTAGTTGAAGAAGGAATGATTTTAAAAAGCTTCCTTTTTTGCGCAGTACAACCATACTATTCAATATAAAATGATATTCCGCATTTCAGGTACGCTTGCGAGGGAGACCCTTAGCCTAACCCTAGGTAAAATTAAGGAGTGCTCTTTCATTTTTAATCTCTTGAATTTTCTCTATTTGGTAACCACGTTAACAGCAAGAGGTATATTACGCGGCAACTGTTAGTGAAAAGCGGAGGATATGGTGCGGTTTTTGTGGCTGTAATCAGGATAGAAAATGCTAACATTTTGCTAACGCAATCCTATAAAAAGCGGTAAATCACCGTTAAAGATATTAAAACCAAAAATATCAAAAACATTGATTTACCGCACTTTTTCACTCAATGTTAACAATATTACACTCTAGCAACCTACGGGCGGCATGATGTGATATCTGCCTACAACCCTTGATACGACTTAATTTATGAGTAAGATGAGAGTGAGTTCCTAACACTGAAGATACTTGAAGCCTCTCAAAAGTTCTATGTACAAATGCAACTATTCTCATTAGAACTTGGTGAAATTGTTAATAATTCAAAAGAAATGTATGGAACATTAACTATTTACGGTCTTTTACTATCTGGTATAGTTGGTGCATTATTAAATATCTCATTGTATTACATGTTTAAAAGAAGAACCCACCATTCACCACATTAACGAAGCGTTATTTTTTCTCCCGAAACATGAAGTCAGGGGGGCTTTTCAAACCAATTTGTGTTAGTTTTTCCAGTCAAGACTATGTTCAAGAAGGGGAAAGTGCTTTAGGTGGACCTTATCATGAAGCTTCTCATGAGTTTATGCAAACTTGTGGGAAGCCTCTTTATTTTGGAAAAGAAAATTGTAAAATGAAAGAAACGTTGTAAAAAAGAATGCAACTTATTCGGAAATGTTTTTTACCAAAAAGGTGAAGAGCAAATATTATCTAATAGATTATCAACTTGATGTTCAGTTTATACTTCCCTTCAAATCAACTACAAAAAACCCTCTCGAAATTCCGAGAGGTTCTTATTGTTATGGTTTTGAAAATCCCTGGATATGCCGAGGGTTCCAGAAAGCTTATAATGTGATAACAAAAAAATCTCACTTCATGGTAGGATAAAGTTGGATTCCCGACCACTTTATCTCACAAATGATCTATGGAAAATATAGAATGAGTATTGGACAGATCATAAGAGACATATGTGAAAGAAAAGGCGTAATCATACATGAAGTAAATGTTCGCCCAAATCTTATCCATATGTTGGTGAGTTTTCCACCAATATTAAGTGTATCAGATTCTCTGAGTTAAGCTTTCCGTTTGACCCTTCAAACTACGACGGGAATTCTCAGTTTGTTTGTTCATTAAGTTCAATGACAAGGTATACATTTTTAATAGTGTTAAATAAGGCTATCTTGGCTAAGCTAGAGTTAAAGATTTCTGAGAATGGAGGAGTCTTATGGATATTCAAGAACAGCTCTCTCAAGCTTTAAAAGAAATTGATAGACTCAAAAATGAAAATAGACAATTAAAAAAGGAACTCTATAAAGCAAAGGGTCGTAAAACATCTTATAGTCGAACATCTAATGTAAAGAAAACAGTGACTGATTTTTCTCTTAAAGAAAGAACTGCAATTTCACTTTTTATGAACCTTTTTCGGGGAAGATCAGATGTTTTTGCTCAAAGGTGGGAATCAAGTACTTCGGGTAAGTCTGGTTATTCACCTGCATGTGATAATGAGTGGGATAAAGAGCTTTGTCAAAAACCAAAAATCAAATGCCAGGATTGCTCTCATCGATTATTTCAGACATTGACACCTCAAGTTATATACGAACATTTAATGGGTATAAAAACTGTGGGGATATACCCGTTACTTGAAGATAATACATGTTATTTTCTGGCCATGGACTTCGACAAAAAACAATGGAAAGATGATGTATATTCATTTATTGAAATCTGTAAAAATTTTGGGTTATCATATCACATCGAACGTTCCCGCTCAGGAGAAGGTGCTCATATTTGGTTCTTTTTTGAAAAAGCAATAAGTGCTTCGATAGCTAGAGAATTTGGGAAGAGTCTATTATCGAAAACAAGCGAAAAACGTTTTGAAGTTGGACTGGATTCCTTTGATAGAATGTTTCCAAACCAAGACCTATTATCTAAAGGTGGTTTTGGGAATTTAATAGCCCTTCCATTACAGAAACAAGCAAAAATGAAAGGGAATAGTGTGTTTGTAAATGACTCATTTCAGGAATATCCTGATCAATGGCAATATCTATCGTCAATAAAAAAGATTTCTGAAAAAAACATTTTAAAAGTAGTAACAAATTTTTTTGTAGAGGGAAATTCTATTGAGGTAAAGGAGAAAGTTGAGGATTTTAGCTTGCCAAAGGTAGTTACTATTGAATTAAATCGGGGAATTGAAATTCCCAAAAAAGTATTACCTAGTAAGTTACTATTTGAATTACAAAAACTTGGTAAATTTGGAAATCCAGCGTTTTTCAAAGCGCAAGCAAAGCGTTATTCCACTCATCGAATTCCAAGAATGATTGATTGTTCACAGATTGATGACCATTTGCTCATACTACCACGAGGTCTAATGGAGAAAGTGCAGGAAATCTTCTCGACATATAAAATATCTCTTGAAATTCTGAATAATCAATTCATGGGGAAGATCATTGATGTTAAATTTCATGGTCAACTAACTATCCAACAAGAGGAAGCTGTTATGTCTATGGCTAATAATGACAATGGAGTATTAGCAGCAGATACTGGTTTTGGCAAAACAGTGACAGCTGCAGCATTAATTAGTAGAAATAAAACCAATACACTCATAATTGTGCATCGAACACAATTAGTTGATCAATGGAAAGAGAGATTATCAACATTTTTAAATATCCCAGTAAAAGAACTGGGTCAAATTGGTGGAGGTAAAAACAAGCCAAGCTATAATATAGATATTTCTACGATTCAATCGCTTAATCATAATGGCTTAATAAAACCTGAGTTATATCATTACGGGCAAATTATCGTGGATGAATGTCATCATATTTCTGCAGTCAGCTTTGAAAAGGTATTAAAAGCTGTCCGAGCAAAGAAAGTGTATGGATTAACTGCGACACCAGTTAGGAAAGATGGATTGCACCCAATAATATTTATGCAATGTGGACCAATAAGGTATAAAACGAATAATAAACAGCAAGCCCATATTCGACAGTTTAAACAAACGCTTGTTAAAAGAGAAACATTAATGGAAACACATGAAATGGATATACAAGCTATATATTCTTTGTTATCTACTAATAAAGAACGAAACGAAATGATTTTTAATGATGTTCTGCAAGCTCTAGATGAAGGACGATCTCCAATAGTGTTAACGGAACGTTTAGACCATGTAGATGAGCTATATAGGCTTTTCAATGGATTTGCTAAGAACATCATTATATTATCAGGGGCTATGAAGAAGAAAGAACGACAACAAGCGCTACAAAAGTTATTTAGATTACCTGATAGTGAAGAGAGATTGTTAATTGCAACAGGAAAATATGTTGGGGAAGGGTTTGATGACTCTAGATTAGATACACTCTTTCTAACTATGCCAATCTCTTGGAAAGGAACATTACAACAGTATGTAGGGCGGCTTCACCGTAATCATAGTGATAAAAATGAAGTAAAGGTGTATGATTATGTAGATACGAACATTGGTATTTTACAGACAATGTTTGAAAAACGATTAAAGGGATATAAAAATATTGGTTATAGTCTATATGGTGAAAACAATGAGAAAAGCCAACAAATTCAATTATTCTAGCAGGTTGAACTAAATAATCGATATAGCAATTTAACAAAGGATTCTACTGTGTTTGTCCTTTGCTCTCTCTATAAGTAAGTTGACTTTTGAAAAAAAATGAAGTATTCGAGATTTCATATAGTAATGAAACTGCGAAAATAGATTTGTATATATTGGAAAAATATGTACTAAATACCATATATTTGATTAAAATTGGTTTAAAGGTATATTCAGAGCAAGAATGGTATTCTCAATTTCAGTATATGTTCCAGTGAAGAGAGGTGAAGCCAATGTTTGAAGAAATTAATCAAAAAAAAGCTCTTCTAGATGCCAATCGGCCATTACCTAAATACACAGTTAAAAGTTTACGTGAAAAGTTATTACTCGAATGGACATATAATACTAATGCGATTGAGGGAAACACGTTAACGATTTACGAAACTAAGGTGGTTTTAGAAGGAATTACGGTTGGTGGTAAAACGCTACGTGAACATTTGGAAGTTCTTAATCATCGTGATGCCATTCTATATGTAGAGGAGATTGTACAAAAGGGAGAACCTCTGTCGGAATGGCAAATTAAGAACTTACATCGACTTGTACTAAAAGGCATTGATGATGAATATGCAGGTGTATACCGAGACCAGCAAGTTTTTATTTCTGGTGCTAAACATATACCGTCAGCTCCCATCCTTATTAAAGAGGAGATGGAACAGCTGATGGTATGGTATGAACAAGGTGAAACGAAAAAAATGCATCCAGTTGCCCGTGGAGCTATGTTACATGCTATTTTTGTTGGAATTCACCCATTTATTGATGGGAACGGCCGGTCATCACGCTTGTTGCTAAATTTGGAACTTATGAAAGACGGTTTTCCACCCATTGTTATTAAAGCAAAAAATCGAATAGCTTATTATGAAGCATTAGATAAAGCACATACACAAAAAGAATATGATGACTTTATAAAGTTAGTCGCGTGCGAAGTAGAAGATTCATTAAACCTATATTTAAGTACAATAAATAAAAACGCTTAGTAAAATACACAGTATAGTTGTCAGTTTAAGATAAGCACCTCTACTCCATTTTATCTACGATGCTAACATTATGCTAACGCAATCCAATGAAAAACGGTAACTCTCCGTTAAAGATGTTATAGTCAAATTTTGAAAAAACTTGATATACCGAACTTAACGCACACCAAGTTAACATATTATACACTCATAGCTTGCGGGCGGTGTGATGGAACCCTGCCATAACAAGTGTCAAAAAACCTCTCGAAAGAAATTTCAAGAGGTTTTTTATTCGCAAGAATGACACGATCTAACAACGTTCTCTAACTTAAAAGAATTCTATGATTTAAGGTGTCCACTCATCACTTAAAATCGCGACGAGTTCCCAGTTTGATTGTTCGTTAGGTTCGAAAACAAGGTATACACTTTTCCAATCTTCATATTGTGTTTCTTTATAAAACTCGACGATTTTTGCCTCTGGGAAGGCTGCTTCTATTGGTTTGATCAAGTCGCTACGTTGCGTTTGTGAATCAAAAAATGCATTATTTGGGTCGAGGAAAGTATCTTGTTTTAAGAACCTATCCATGTAACCTTTTGGTGTATAAACTAGATCCATATTGGCTTCTCCGATGCCCCATACATATTCGGTGTCAACTTCTAGTAGTGATGGGACTTCATTTTTTTTGAAAGTCGCTCCATAGTTTTCCAAGTAAGGGGCTAGTGATAAGAATAGACCTTTTTCCGAGTGCACGTAACTTGATAGTAATTCCATATCTCGGTTGCGAAGGGCATTGTATATTTCGGGTGCTTTTTGTTCAACACCCAGCTTTAATAAAAACCTCTTGTACTAAATCCTCCACATCTGTTGTACCAGTGTAGTAAACCAAAAAGTCGTACACATCATTGCTGTATAGGTAAAACCACTCTGAAATAACCTCTCTAACATCTGTCATAAAGTTAGGGCCCCCGATATTTGAATTCACCTTATTAGACGGGTGAAATTTTAATTTGTGTCAAGATTTTGGTGTGACTTTGTAAAAGAGTGTATGTAAGTTGACAAGTATAGATGTTTATAAGAATTAAGGAGACTATTGTTTTACACACTGTCCATGATTTGTTCAAGAGTTTTAAAAAAGAAATTGGATATTTATGTTAATATATAAACAGAATTTAGAAAATTTCAAACATAAGATGCAGTGACTTCATGTTCTAGATAGTAACTTAATTTTCTTAAAAGGAATGAAAACAGTGAAGGAAAATAGAAGTGAGCAAAATCAAAAAAAAGTCATTATTCCCTTTAGTTTTACGTATCAGCCATTGAAAAAATTGGCACTTGTTAATTGCGAAAAAAGTCCGGATGAGCACTATATCGGTCTTGAACCCCAATATATAGATGATGAAGGGCATGTTAAAGGTTATCGAGTCATTGCTTATAGAGATGATGGATATGTTGATGTTTATGATGAGATGAACCTTAAAGATACTGGGAATGATGATAGCTTTGATGTTACAGGAAAAGGATTATGTGAACGAATAAGGGTAGAGATGGAGAATACAAGATTTGAAAAAATTGATGGTTGTGTGCATATCGCCTTTCAGTTTGTCGATAAATTTGACCGTCTAATAGTTGTTAATATTACTGAGTACTCGACAAAGAATACATATGGTTTAAATCTTCTTGCCCCAATCGGCTCATCAACAGAAAAACCATCGTATTTGCCACTTTTCTTTTTGTACAACTTTGATTTTGTCCGCAAAAAAAAGACGGATGTAAAAGTGATGATAAATGGAAATGAATTGAAGTTAGATAACTTTCCTATACCGTTACCGAAAGATTTTCAATGGCGCTATTACACAAGATATAGTGAGGACTGTCAGATAGTAGAATTTGCAAAAGCAAGTAAAGGTGCATTAGAGGAATATTGTATTGAGGATAATAGGACCATTGTACGTGAGGGGATCAAGTATCGATTTACGGAGGAAAACGAGCTGAAACTAATGATGTTACAGAAAGGCAATCACTCATTTTCAGTAGAGTTTTATAAAGGTATTCCGAATTTAGGGGAGTTGGCAAACAATAGTGAGTATGCAGACCGTTTTAAAATTAGTGTCGATTCTGAGATGGGGTCTATTAGTGGTCGTTACACTGTAAAGAGAGAAGGGAACGAGGTAACAATTGAACTAATCCCTACGGACGGCTGGACTCCTGTACCCAATTCGTTTTTCACAAAGATGATGTTTAACAAAAAATCCGTATTTTGCAGTTGGCCAAAAACGTATCGATATGTTCAGTTAATTGATTTAATAACACTTCAATCAACGTCCACATGGGAAAGAATTTCAAGCAAATGAATTAGTGCAATGAATCCTACTTCGGGTTATAGTCGTCTTCTTTGGAGCATTACTAGATGTTAACATTGTCTTAAATAAGGTACTAATTTTAGAGGTTTCCTTGAAATGGGAAGCCTCTCTTATTTGATCTTTGTGCAATAAGTGTCCATTATTTGTAGGAAACTAACTTCTGTTTCTGTTAGCTAAGAGACTGGTTCTTCATAAAGTTCAATCATTTTTCCAATGGTTTTACCACGAGTTCATTCCTCAATCGAAGTTGCTTCAAAAAGGAAACACCTTGTTTTTATCAAAAAAAGCAGTATTATAAAAAAGTATGATTGAATATTTATGATTTTTAAGAAATAAAGCTCGAGGATTCATTTTCTTGTTTAATAGCGACCATCTTGGAATTGTTGTAGGATTATAGAACGAAACATATAAATATGGTCCAATAATCTTAGATCAACTCATTAAGGAAGGTGAGAGAAAATGGTCTCGAAACGACAAAAAGATATTGTGTTGTCCTTAATGAAGGAGAAGGAACCTGTTACGGCCGAATGGATAGCGAAGGAACTTGGTGTGAGTGACAGAACGATTCGCACCGAGATAAAAGAACTGCAATCCCAGTCTTCGTTAGGAATAATAATTGAATCGATTCGTGGAAAAGGATATCAATTAACGATAAAGGATTTTGAAGTCTTTGAAGCAGCGTTCCATCCTCATGCCGATGATTTGATGAAAGAGCATCAAGTCGATTTTTCCGAACAGGCAAATCGGGTCTTGTATATATTAAAACGATTTCTATTAGAAAAAGAACCAATAAAATTAGAAAGTCTTGAGGAAGAACTATTTATTTCAAAGCCTAAGCTTCAAAATGATTTAAAAATGGTCCGTGAAATATTGGAAAGCTATGATTTGAAGTTAGTTTCTAGACCGCATTATGGAACGCAGGCTGAAGGTAATGAATATATGAAACGACTATGTTTTTCAAATTATATTTTAATCCGAAATAGCAATTTGAACATTGACAGTCCTTCTTTTCAACTTTTGAATGAAAAACTATTTGATAAAATAAAAGAAACGATTATAAAAAAGGTGAATGAATACAAAATTGAGATATCTGACATTGCTCTTGAAAATCTTGCAACCCATATTACAATTGGATGCAAGAGAATTGAAGAAGGCTTTGTCATAGAATATCTTGAACACGATTTAACAGGAAAATACCCCTTTGAAAGAATAGTAGCCAATGAAATCGTAAAAAAGGTAGAGGAGTTCACAGGGTTAGAATTTCCTAAATCTGAGATTGATTATATTATTGTTCATTTGTTGGGGACAAAATTAATTCATAAGAATACGTTAGATGAATTTGGTAAATTTGATGAGTTAGGTACCATCATTCAGTGCATGCTGGATAGATTGAAAACCGAATTAAATTGGGATCTTCATGATGATTCCGAATTTATTCAAGCGCTGAGTCTGCATATTCGGCCAGCGATGAACCGGTTGCGCTATAACATGAACATTCGAAATCCATTATTAGACGAGATAAAAAGGAAATATCCTAGTGCCTTTGAGGGGGCTGCTATAGCAAGCAGATGTATCGAAGAATATTTGCATATTGAGGTAGGGGAACACGAAATTGCTTATATTGCCCTACATATCGGTGTAGCATTAGAAAGAATGAAGACAAGGCATAAAAGGACAAAGCGGGTCATTGTGGTGTGTGCGTCTGGCGTTGGAAGCGCAAAGCTTTTGTTTTATCGTTTGAAAAATGAATTTAAAGATGAAATCGAAATTGTGGCGACAACGAATTATTATCAATTAAACGAATACGACCTATCTTCTATTGATTTTATTATTAGTACGATTCCAATTAAAGAAGAGATAGGTGTTCCGATAAAAGTGGTTAATACCTTTTTAGGAGAAGGGGATATTGCTAATATCCGCGAAGGACTATCGTCTGTAAAAGAGTCTGAGAAACAGAGCTATTTAGACGAATCAAGAGTGTTTATTCATAAAGACTTTCAGGATAAAGAAAGCGTCATCCATTTTCTATGTAAAGAATTATATAAGCAAAAACTTGTCTCTAAAGATTACGTGAATTCGGTGTTGGAAAGGGAAGCGCTCGCCCCAACCAATTTTGGGAATCTGGTAGCTATCCCTCATCCACTAACACCGGTAACAGATGAAACCTTTTGGACAGTGTGTACATTAAAGAAGCCGATTGAATGGACGGATAAACATATGGTTCAATTTGTCTGTTTGTTAAATATAAGAAAAGTACCTGAAGATGATCTGGAAAGAATGTATCATAAACTCATTGCTCTACTTGAAAACAGTACAGCAGTCCAAAAACTTCTAAAGAGTGAATCAGCTGAAGAAATAATCAAGATTCTAAATGAATCGTAACAGTTTTCAACTTAGGCAATGGTTACTATTAATTATGAATAGAAAGAATGAGGGTATTCCAAACGGGATACCCTTTTTTGGTTATGAGCATATTATCGGAGGATAATACCATTATAAGATCATCGATTTTTCCGTTAGCTAACGGAAAAATCGTTTCTGTAAAATGAAACGCTTTCAACATAAACTAAATATAGAAAGTAAATAAACATTTTTAAAAAAGATGGTTTAGATTTTTTCAAAATAACTTTTATGGATATAGGGGGAATAAAATTATGAATATTTTATTATGCTGTGCAGCGGGAATGAGTACAAGCTTATTGGTGACTAAAATGGAGAAAGTAGCTGAAGTACAAGGTTTAGAAGGGAAAATTTGGGCTGTGCCAGCTAATGCCGTTAATCAACATATAGACAATGCCGATGTTCTTCTTTTAGGACCACAAGTTCGATACCTACTTGGGAAAATGAAAACATTAGGTGATGAAAAAGGTATTCCTGTGGATTCAATCAATCCAATTCACTACGGTACGTGTAATGGAGAAGAAGTTCTCAAAACAGCGATAAATCTAGTGAATAACAAATAACAAAGGGGAAAAAGAATATGGGGAAATTCAACAGAGTTCTAGAAGAAAAAGTCATGCCTGTTGCAGCCAAAATTGGTGCACAAAGGCATTTATTGGCTCTTCGTGATGGTCTCATCGCGACGATGCCTTTCATTGTTATTGGTTCATTATTCTTAATTATCGCTAACTTTCCAATTCCAGGTTATGCAGACTGGATGACTTCCATTTTTGGTCCAACCTGGTCAGCTAAATTAAGTTATCCAGTAGATGCAACGTTTAACATCATGTCAATTATCGCATCGTTCGCTGTAGCTTACCGATTAGCAGAAAGCTATAAGCTTGATGCAATGAGTGCGGGTACTATCTCGGTTTCTGCTTTTCTATTAACCACACCATTTAGTTTTATGTATACGCCAGCTGGAGCTGAAGCAGGAATTTTGGTAACGGGTACTATTTCAAAGGCGTTCTTAAGCAGTAAAGGTTTGTTTGTTGCATTACTTTTTGCCATAATATCAACTGAAATTTATCGTTGGGTCGTCAAAAAGGATATTGTCATTAAAATGCCAGCAGGTGTACCACCAAGTGTTGGTAAATCATTTGCGGCCTTAATTCCAGGGCTTATCGTTTTTCTTGTCGTTTGGGGAATCCGTTTACTTGTAGAATTAACACCTTATGAAAGCATCAATGGCTTAGTTACGACTCTTTTAGGTGACCCGCTAAAAATGGTAGGTCTTACTCTAGGTGGAACCATTGTTGCTGAAATATTTGTAACAGTGCTATGGTCTACTGGTTTACACGGTACAAACATCGTTAAAAGCGTAATGGAACCAATTTGGTTTGGTGCTATGGGTGACAATATGGCTGCCTATGAAGCTGGTCAACCTGTCCCACACATTGTAACACAACAATTCTGGGACAATTTTGTCCATATTGGTGGAACGGGAGTAACATTTGGTTTGGTTCTCGCAATGATATTGTTTGCAAAATCTCAACAAATGAAAAGTCTTGGTCGTTTGGCATTTGGGCCGGGTATCTTTAATATTAATGAACCATTAATCTTTGGTATGCCAATTGTGTTAAACCCAATTATGATCATTCCATTCGTCGTGACTTCAATTGTTACCGTCATTGTAACTTTCATTGGAATGGATATCGGATGGGTAGCAAAACCTGTAGGGATTGCAGTACCTTGGACGATGCCGCCAATTATCTCGGGGTATCTTGCTAGTGGCGGACATATTTCAGGTGCAATCATGAATATCGTAAACATTGTGATTTCATTCTTAATTTATCTTCCATTCTTCAAAATGTATGATAAGGCGAAGAAGAGAGAAGAAGATGCGATGAACACTAGTGAAAAGAAAGATGTTATCGCATAAGAAAGTGAGTAGGCATTAGTTTGACTAGTGCCTGTCTCATTATACATTGACGAAAAAATTGCCAGGAGAGGTGAATCTTTCTTTCCTAATATCATAAGAAAGGCTGTTAATCATGAATCATTCAATCATGAACAAAGAAGAACTCTATAATCTTGCATTTCAATTAATCCTTCATGCTGGAAATGCAAAAAGCTTTGCTATGGAAGCGATGCAAGAAGCTAAAAAAGGTAATTTTGATGAGGCCGAAATAAAACTGACTGAAGCAGATGCTGCATTCAATGAAGCACATCATGTTCAAACAGATTTAATCCAAAAGGAAGCAGGCGGAGCGGAATTCGAAATTCCTCTTATTATGATTCATGCGCAAGACCATTTGATGACGACATTGACCATTAAAGATTTTGCTAGAGAAATCATCGACTTGCATCAATTGATCAAGAAGGTTTAAAACAAATCCTGCCCAATTTTTTGGGCTTTTTTTATTCAAGATATCGTTTATTTGCACCTATTAATTCGTTTTCAATAGAAAGGAATTGAACTTCAATGAAAAAAACATTCCCAGAAAATTTTTTATGGGGCGGAGCAGTAGCTGCAAACCAATATGAAGGTGGGTACAATGAAGGCGGAAGAGGGCTTGCCACAAGTGACTTTATAACAAACGGTTCTGCAGAACGGCCAAGAAAAATTACGATCCAGTTAAAAGATGGCACTAAAACAATGGTAAACCGACGACCTACTGGGGATCCCAAAATTGATACGATACCAGAAGGGGCATCAGGCTATATTGATGAAAATGTTTATTATCCAAGCCATAAAGCGGTTGATTTTTACTACCATTATAAAGAAGATATTGCTCTTTTTGGAGAAATGGGTTTTAAGAGTTTCCGCTTATCTCTTAGTTGGTCCCGTATTTTCCCAAAAGGTGGAATTGAAGGAGAACAACCGAATGAAGAAGGGTTAAAATTTTATGAAGAAGTTTTTAAAGAGTGTAAAAAATACAATATCGAACCATTAGTCACGCTTTATCATTTTGAAACTCCTGCATATTTGGCGGAGCATTTTAATGGTTGGGGCAGTCGTGAGACCATTGATTGTTTTTTAAGAATGTGCAAAGAAGTTTTTACAAGATATAAAGATTTAGTTAAGCATTGGATCACGATTAATGAAATAAATGTATTAAATGGTTATGCTTTTATGGGAACAAGAGAGGCTACCGCGCAGGTACGTTATCAAGCCAAGCATCATATGTTTGTTGCGAGTGCACTTGCCAATAAGCTCTGTCACGAGATCATTCCAGATGCAAAGATTGGCTGTATGGTGGCATTAAGTTGTATTTACCCGAAAGATTGTAAGCCTGAAAATGTATTTGGAGCTTTAGATTATCGTAGAGGTGCTCTGATTTATTCTGATGTGATGATGCGGGGATATTATCCATCTTACGCCGACCGCTTTTTTGAAGAGATGGGAGTAACGATCCATAAAGAACCAGGGGATGACGAAATACTTAAAGCAAATCCTTCAGATTTTTTAGCATTTAGTTATTATCGTAGCAGTGTATACCATACTGAAATCGTTCAGAATACCGATACCGGTGGGCAAATGGGGGATACAAATCCTTTCGTAGAAAAAACAGAGTGGGGTTGGGCGATTGACCCAGTTGGGCTAAGATACACCCTATCTGAATTGTATGACAGGTATCAAAAACCACTTTTTATTGTAGAAAACGGAATGGGAACGATGGATGAGCCGGATGAAAATGGCTATGTAGAGGACGATTATCGGATCGAATATTTCCGTGATCATATTGCAGAAATGAAAAAGGCGGTTACTTTAGATGGTGTTGAATTGATGGGTTACACACCGTGGGGTTGCATTGATTTGGTTTCAGCAGGAACTGGAGAGATGAAAAAACGATATGGCTTCATTTATGTAGATATGGATGATGAAGGAAATGGAACATTAAAAAGAACGAAGAAAAAATCATTTGATTGGTACAAGAAAGTGATTGCAACGAACGGAGAAGATCTTAGTTTTTAGGTTGAATAAATATCGATATTTACAAAAAATAAAACAGGTGCTCAGCATCTGTTTTTACTTTTGTTGGCGAGAAAAAAATCACTAACAATGTTTTGTGGTACCAAACAATCCTGCTCAATCTTAAATTAAGGCAGGAAGAGGCAATACGCTCCCTATTCCTGCCCAATTTAGGTTCTTAAAATCCAAAAAACGATAAAATCTTTTGCCAGAAAGAAGTGGTTTCTGCTGATTGTTCAAAGCCTGCATTCATTTCAGTTCTATTTGGTCCTCTTTCTGGTTGTGTGCTAACCTCATCAGTAGAAGGTGTCTCTGCATTATTGTCCTCTCCCATTGTACCGGATTCATCCTCTACCTCATTCCCTGTTTCTTCCTCAGAAATGTTTTTATCAAATATGAGGACATAGGTTTTTCGATCGTTTTCATAGGTGACAGCAACAGAAATAACAGTTTTAGAAGTGTTACCAATTGCTACTGTGGAGCTGTTTGTTGCTTCAATCCCTTCAATCGTCAGTTTTGCATCACTTTCCTCGGGACTTCCAGAAATCGTTACACTTGAAATATTATTTTCTACTTCAATGTGATAGGTGTATACATCTTGGCTAAAAGATTTATTCCAAGTCCCATCAGAAACAGTTAAGGATGTAAGGTTTGCTTTTGTCTGTTTTACTACCTCAGTATCAAACCCACCGCCACCAGACAGGGTAGATGTTGTCCTATTATTTTGCGATTGTTGTGGTAAATCCGGACGTTGTGTTTGATTACTATTAGAATCGGTGTTTTGTATAGGACGTTCTATTAGCTCACTATTAGAGTCGGTATTCTGTGAAGGCTGTTTTCCTGTGTTCTCATTGGAATTGTTTTTTTCTTCTGTTCTAGTAAACGTAATTTGGTACGTTCTCTCTGCACCATCTTCTGCAGTTACGATTATGCTTACCGTAGAGATACCGACCGGAAGCTCCATCGTAAATCCTTCTTCACCAACGACAGTTCCGTTAATTTTTACAGTAGATGTGTTAGCCGCTACTTCTGGTTTGATCGTGACAGTATTTATCTCGGAATCTACTTTTACCTCATAAAGAGTCACATTTGGGTCAAATGAAAGTTTGCCACTTGTAAGTGTTAGGTTTGCTAATTGATTATTGTCATTTTGTGCACGCATAACTGTTATGGTGTAAGTGTTTGTATCAGTCCCATTAGTCACTACAATGTAAAAAATATTTTCTCCTGTATCTAGGTTGAGGATCGTCTCGTTGCCACTTTCAACAGATTCCCCGTTAATCGTTACAGCTGACGACTCATCCATGGTTTCGAATTGTAAGCTCATACGATCAATTTCATTTGCTACATTTGCTGTATAGGAGCTTACATCAGGTGAAAAAGGTTGATTCAATTGAACTTCTGAAATGAATAATGATTTTAGTTGTAAGCTGTTTTCAACAATAGATATTTCTTCAGCACTTGTATGGTCAACTGAATATGGGTATATATTCGCCAATGTAATGAAGGTTCCAACGGTCACGACTTTGACCTTTTTCTTTAAATTCATTTTAAGTCATCTCCTTGCACTTAAACCTCTGGAGTTACCTTTTTATTTTGTCTTCTCGTTAAAACGGATAGACCAATCCATGTCACAGCCAGTAAAAGGGACAAACCATCGATCATGACACCTACTACTCCATTTTCAAGGTTTCTTAAAAAGGAAGAAGAACCAGACGATTGTTCAAAACTGTTAAAATTAGGCATCTTACCATTTTGAGGCATATCCGGTCTCTCTGTGCTCGAAACCGTTCCAGAAGTATCTTCAGTAGCGCCGTCTTGGGGATCGGTGTTATTCATTTGCGGTGGCATACCACCACCAGAGTTCATTCTCTCCATACCACTCGGAAAACCTTGTTTTGCACCTGTTTGAGTATAATTAATAATTCCAACGGTGGATTGTAAAATAAGGAATACCAGTGCTAAAATACCAACCCATTTTTTAACTTTTTTCATTTCAATCTCTCCCAACATTATGAATGGAAGCTAACCATCAAGCATTCAGTAAGATGGTTAGCCATTTTTATTATTCCAGGGATTTATAAATTCCCTCGACTTGTGGATTAGTGTTCGATGAAATCTTCGTATAAACGGTAGTAGTATCGGTATAAAAACATTCATGAGTTTTGACTCTCAACCCATGCATGAAAATGAATTATTTACACAGAAAAAATAACAGGAAAAATTCCTGCTATTCCCTCGAAAAATGCCAAAATAAACGCTTTTGCCTTCCATAAGCGGAAAATCTTCCGTTATTTCCCCTAAAAGGGACTTCATTGAGGAGATAACAGGAAAAATTCCGCTTAAGGGTGAGAGATGGTTAGATCGAATGAGACAAACCGGAAGCTTCCTACATTTTGTAGGTGCCATGTTTATTATTCCTGCCGCAAAGCTTGGATTGGATCTAGCTTCGAAGCTTTATTGGCAGGGAACACGCCAAAAATAATCCCAATGGCGCAAGAAAATAAGAAAGCAATTAAGGTTACGTTTAAGGAATACGAGATCGTCATACTAGCAAATATTTCTAGTAGTTTTGAAATGCCGATTCCTAAAAGAATACCGATTAAGCCACCGATCATACTTAAAACGACCGCTTCAATGAGGAACTGTAACAATATAGACTTTCTTTTCGCTCCAATAGCTTTACGAATTCCAATTTCCTTTGTTCGTTCTGATACGGATACAAGCATGATGTTCATAACGCCAATTCCACCGACAAGTAAGGAAATACTTGCAATGCCACCAAGCATAAGCGTCATCGTATCGGATACAGAACTCATCGTCTCCATTAAATCTTCTTGGCTTGAAATAGAGTAAGAATCACTCAAATTTGGAAATAAAGTTGTCATAACTCCCTGGATTTGTAACTTCGCAAAATTGACCGAGTCACTATTTTCAGTGTTCAAATAAACGGTCCCAATGGTTGTATCCTGAATTAATCTTTGCGTAGTAGATAGAGGAGCGAAGATAACACTATCTCCACTTGAACCTAGCGAACTGCCTATTGATTCTAAAACGCCAATCACTTTATATGAGACTCCATTAATTTTGATGCTTTCGCCAACAGGGTTCGCTCTCGGAAATAACGTGTCTGCTGTGTCGGAGCCAAGGACAACGACTTTTTGTCTTAATTCCTGCTCCATGTCTGATATAAAGCGGCCTTGACTTAGGGTCAATCCCCTTACAGATAAATAGGCGGATGTGGTTCCAGTGATTGAAACTTGGGTCGCGTTCTCATCATATTTGGCCAACACTCTTCCAGAAACGACAGGTGCCACCTCGGAGATAGCATTTAGCTCCTCAATGAGCCCTAGATCATCAACTTCTATTTGGACCGACTCAGTGTCGGTAACACTGAGCGTTAATAGATTTGTTCCAAGGCTTCCAATTTCGTCTGTAACAGATTGAGAAGAACCTTGTCCAACTCCGACTAATGTAATGACTGATGCAACCCCAATAATAATCCCAAGCATCGTTAGGAAAGAGCGAAGTTTATTGTTTTTGATACTCTTTAGGGCCATCTTGATAGAATCGATTAGGTTCAAACCAGTCACCTCCATTTTCATATAATTGACCGTCATGGATCCGAACAATCCGCTTTGCTTGTTTTGCTACGTCTAAGTCATGAGTGATCAGAACAATGATGTGTCCTTTTTCGTTTAATTGTTTTAGGAGCTGCAACACATCTTTACTAGTCTTGCTATCTAATGCTCCCGTCGGTTCATCAGCAAGAAGAACGGTAGGATCCCCCGCGAGCGCCCTAGCGATGGCAACTCTTTGCTGTTGTCCGCCTGAAAGTTGAGTTGGTAAGTGGCCCCAACGGTCCTCTAACCCGACTAACTTTAGGCAGGATAAGGCTGTTTCTTTCCTTTCTTTTGCGCTCATCCCTCTATAAATAAGTGGAAGTTCCACATTTTCGAGAGCTGTTAGTTTGTTTATAAGGTTGAAGTTTTGAAAAATAAATCCTATTTTTACATTGCGTATTATGGCTAGCTCATTGTCATTCATTTTCGCCACATTCTTACTATCGATGAGATATTCACCAGAGTCAGGTTTATCGAGACACCCAATCATGTTCATGAACGTAGACTTTCCCGATCCGGAAGGACCAATGATGGAGATAAAATCCCCCTCATTGATCTTTAGTGAGACGTCCTGTAAGGCATGAATGGTCTCTCCACCAAGTTCATAAGACTTTGCTAGTTTTTGAATTTCAATAACGGGATGGGACATCATTGATTCCCCCTGCCTGTGTTGCCTGGGAATCCTTGCCCTCCACCTGGAAAACCTTGTCCACCTTCAGCACCTGGGAAGCTTTGTCCGCCATTACCCCTAGGGAAGCCCTGACCTTGAGTTTCGGATGAAATAGTTACTGCTAGTTGGACAAATTGTCCCTCTGTTAATCCAGAGACGATTTCGATATTTTGATCATCGTTAATGCCCGTCTCGACCACTTGCTGTGTCGTAGCTTCTGAATTTCCACTTGATTCCTGTACGATCACATATTTTTCGTCCCCGTTCACTCGAACAGATTCAATCGGAACATACAGAACGCTTTCTTTACTTTCCGTTGTGATCGTTACTTCGGTTGACATTCCAATTAATAGCTCCTTTGGATCTGTTAGCTGTACATTCACATTGAAGCTAGAAACTCCATTCGTAGATGCTCCTTCCTTTGAAACGGCCGTTACAGTTCCTTCAAACGTTTCATCTGGGAAAGCATCCGCTGTAATTTCCGTTTCTTGTCCTTCTTTAATGCTTGTGATATCAAGCTCGTCCACACTAATGACAGTTTGAAGTGTTTTATAATCTGTGATATGTCCGACCACTTGATTTAACTGAACTCGACTTCCATCCTCAATATCTAGTGACGTAATCGTACCAGCGTGAGGAGCAGTGATTGGGTCACTTCCATCTGTAAAAGTGACAAGTTCATCTCCTTCTTCCACCACATCATTCACTGCGACTAATACTTCATCCACAATCCCCTCTGATTCAGAAGTAATGTCGGAACTGTTAATAGATGAGATAGAGCCAGAACCACTCACCCGAACTTTAATGTCTCCTTTTTGGACCGTGGTCGTCATAATATCTTGTTCTACAGGAGCAGCTGTCTTTTTACTTTGATAAAACCAAAAACTCCCTCCTACGACTAGAATTAAGATTACAGCAATTGCAATCCATTTTTTCATTGTTCTTCCTCCTCTATATACATGGGAATTTGTATTTTGTCTCTTTTGGAATTGTATAAGGCTAACCTTAAAATTTCCTTAAAAGATGAGAAGAGGAAATGGAGTGCAAAGATAAAGGGGAATGTACGATAAGAAAAAAAAACCGATCCATTGATTGGTTTTCTAGTTGTCGACAAAAGGCATCGAGATTCGAATCTCGATGCCTTTTGTTCATGAGAAGGATATTAAGATGAGCAAGAGTAAAGTATGTCACATGAAAGGTTCATGAAACAAGAGTTTGGTGGTTACAAGAGCAAAGTATGTCACATGAAAGGTTCATGAAACAAGAGTTTGGTGGTTACAAGAGCAAAGTATGTCACATGAAAGGTTCATGAGACAAGAGTTTAGTGAATACAAGAGCAAAGTATGTCACATGAAGGGTTCATGAAACGAGAGTTTGGTGGTTACAAGAGTAAAGTATGTTACATGCAAGGCTCATGAGACATGAGTTTAGTGAATACAAGAGCAAAGTATGTCACATGAAAGGTTCATGAAACGTGAGTTTGGTGGTTACAAGAGCAAAGTATGTCACATGAAAGGCTCTCATGAAACATGATTATGCTGAAAAACCGATCCATCGATCGGTTTTCTCAATTAGATTTAAAGCCTGATCTTAACTTCAGTCCCATCTTTCGCTTTAATATTTACCAACTCAAGCCCTTTATGATTTTTCAGTTCATCAACGACACATTTTAGAATCGATTTATCGAGCGGAGGGATGACAAAAGGGATTTTCTTTATTTCTATATATTCCTTTGACCGTTCGTTCACGTGCCGCTGCAGTATTTTTGAACAAAGAATGGAAATGCCTATGTTCAACATCATATATGGAACAGGAACTGAGAAACTTACATCTTTTGATTTTACTCTAACATGAAGCATCGGCGAACTCTACTCGATGATGACTGAAACGGTATCGCCATTTGCCGACTTAATGTCAACAATTTGCCCATCCAGTTCATTTTCAATCGCTTCAATAATCATGTTGATATCGACGTCCTGCATATATTTCGCTGACTCGGGTATGCTTGAGGCAATGCTGTGTCCGGCCATGAGAACAACTTTGACCAGTTTAAGCGGCAAATTGACGGTAACATTATCATTTTCCGATGAGATAACACGAATCTTTAGCATTTTATCCAAATATTTTGATGAACGCGGCCCATCATTCTGCGAAAAATCCTGTTTTTTTGTAAGTATGTTGCTGTTTCCTTCTTTTTCCTTCAAGATCTCAATTAACTCTGAGCCTTTTTCTGCATCGATCTTACCTTCTTGTACCATGGCTAAAACCTTTGCGATTTCTTCCCGCATGTAAATCTCCTCCTATTCATCTTTTAAAAGCTTAATGGCTTCTTCTGGGGTGATCTCTCCATTTTCTAGCATGACAACAATCTTTTTCTCATCCACTTCATTTTTCTTTTTTGGTTCGTAGCCTAATGATGTGATAATATCTGTTAGCTTGCCGCGAACCGTTGGATAGGAAATTCCAAGTTCTTTTTCCACTTCTTTGATGTTTCCTCTGCATACTAAAAATACTTCAACAAACTCCAGCTGATCCTTGGACAAAGACGCAAGTTTCGACAATTCAAACTCATTTTCAATCGTTGTTTTACAATGTTTGCAGTGGAGCTTCGTAACCTTCAACTTATGACTGCATACCGGGCAATTTGTAATAACTGGATAAGCCATAACCAATTCCTTCCTATAATTTGATTTAATTAGATTATAAGTCAATATTATTAATTTGTAAATTAATAATATTAATTTATTTTAAATATAGTTAAATTTTTTTGATGTTAATATTTATATTATTAATAAGTGAAAGGGTTTGGATTATATTCTGGACGGAATGATGTAATTCTCACGTCCTGCTAAAAAAGGGGAAGTGGTTTTTTCATTGTAATCCATTTTTTCGATCTTAGGTTCAGCTTGTACCCCACAACCGATTTCGATACAATAAACAAACAGACATTGGGCAATGCTCCCGCGGATAGAGAGTGATAAAAGATGATCGATATTAGCAAGTTGGTGCAAGGAAAGAATTTAACGGAACTGGATATTCAGCTCGTCCAATATATTGTGGATCATATTGATGATGTGTTGCAAAAGGGTGTACGGAAGATTGCGAAGGAAAATTTTACTTCGCCTGCGACTGTTATTCGCCTCTCAAAGAAATTAGGATATAGCGGATTTGTTGATATGTATTATCAACTTCTGCCACTTGTGAAAAAAGTGGAGACTCCGAAACATGATATCGTTGAGGACTTTTTAGGAAACAGACAGCACGAACTATTGACGTATAATACAATGGTCGAAATTGAGATGTTTATCGAAAAGGTTTTAAAGCTAGAGCAAAAATACATCTTTATTTATGCAACTGGCTTTTCTGCGATTGCAGCAGAGTACTTCTATAAGAAATTATTGGTCTTAGGCAGAAAAACCATTTTTGCTAGTGGAACGGACTCTATCGGTGTTTTCGAAAATAATCTTGAGGATATCGGTGCTTTCGTTGTGATCTCAAAATCAGGTGAAACGCAGGTCGTCATCGATAAACTACTAGCAGCGAAGGAACATCGTATTTTTACGGTGTCTTTTACGAAAGAAACCGATAATCGAATCGCGAGTCTGTCTGATTTAAATTTTAAGATTATTGATCATAATAAGCTTGATGATCGAAACATGTTACCGAATAGCTTTTTTCCGAGTCTCCTACTTATGTTTGAGTTTATTTTTAAACAGTTTGTTGAAGTATCTCTTTCGAAAAAAGAATAGCAATTCATGAAACGTGTTTCTATGAGTGAAACACGTTTTTTAACTTGCCTAATCTATATACAGTAAAACGGTTACATTGTAATCTAAACATGTTAGCAAAATGAATTAATGAACAGGAAGGGGAAGGCAATATGAAAACGAAAATCATGGATGGCATGCAGCGCTTTTCAAAAGCAATGTTCATTCCAGTTCTTATACTACCGATTGCTGGTATTTTAATTGCCTTAGGGAATTTACTTACGAACGCAAGATTACTTGAAGTAATCCCATTTTTAGATAATCCGATTACAACTGGGTTCGGGACGATTTTAACCGGTTCACTCGTATCGATTCTTGGAAATTTAGGACTTATTTTCTGTGTTGGTATCGCAATTGGTTTGGCGAATAAAGAGAAAGCGTTTGCTGGATTTACTGCTTTATTAGGTTATTTAGTGTTTGTTAATGCTATGAATAAATTTATGGGACTCAGCGGGATACTTTTTGAGGGAGAATCCTTGCAGGGAACTGGACAAACATTAGTTTTAGGGGTTCAAATTCTTGACATGGGTGTGTTTCTAGGACTGATTCTCGGAACAATCACAGCCATGGTTCATAACAAGTTTATTGATAAAGAATTTAACGGTGCTTTTCAAATTTACGGTGGATCAAGATTTGTCTTTATTGTCCTTATTCCAGTCGTTGTTTTATTATCCATCGCACTTACGTATATTTGGCCATTCTTCCAGAGTGGAATTAACAACCTTGGAACACTGATTAATCACAGTGGAAGCTTCGGAATTTTCTTATACGGAGCATTGGAACGTTTGCTCATTCCAACTGGGCTTCATCATCTTATCTACACACCATTTTTATACACATCATTGGGTGGTGTCGTTGATGTTGGTGGCCAAGTTTACGAAGGAGCAAGAAATATTTATTACGCGGAAATTGCCGACCCAACTGTTAAGGTGCTTTCTGACACGGTCATTTGGGATGCACGCGGTATCTCAAAAATGTTCGGTTTAATTGGAGCATGTTTAGCGATGTACCATTGTGCTAAGCCAGAGAACAAGCGTAAGGTAAAAGCGATTTTGATTCCTGCTGCTGTTACTTCCATGATTGCAGGTGTAACAGAACCAATCGAGTTCTCATTTATGTTTGTGGCTCCATTATTATTCGTTGTTCATGCTGCTTTAAGTGGTTTAAGTATGGTGACCTTAAATCTATTAGATGTCAGAGCGATTGGTCCAAACGGAATGATTGACTTCTTATTATTCAATCTACCACTCGGAATTGAAAAGACACACTGGCCAATGTACATTTTAGTTGGATTGATGTTCTTCGCTATCTATTATTTAGTGTTCCGCTTCTTAATTACGAAATTCAACTTTAAGACAGTTGGTAGAGAAGATGAAGGCGCAGAAACAAAATTATATTCGAAAAAAGATTATAACGAGAAAAAGAGTCAGGGAACTGCTGGATTTGCAACTCCTCAAGGTGAAGAAGGAATTGCGGGTGTTATCGTCGGTGCATTAGGCGGTGCTGATAATATTAATTCTGTAACAAACTGCTACACAAGACTTCGATTAACACTGGATAATCCTGAAGCTGTCAATGAGGATGTATTGAAACAACAAACAGGTGCGAGCGGAGTCATTATAAGAGATAAAAATGTTCAAGTAGTTTATGGATTGCAAGTAAATAGTATTCGAAAAGCAGTTGATAGTTATTTAGGATTCTCTGCAAACGAATAGAACATACAAAAAACATTAATTGAAGGGAATGGAGAACATGAAAAAATTCTCAGTAGTAATCGCAGGCGGAGGAAGTACGTATACACCAGGAATCGTAATGATGTTACTAGATAACTTGGATCGTTTTCCACTTCGTAAATTAAAGTTATATGATAATGACGAACAAAGACAGGCTGTTTTAGGTGAAGCGCTTGATATCGTTTTAAAAGAAAAAGCGCCACATATTGAGTTTGCTTTTACAACAAATCCAGAAGAAGCGTTCACAGATGTTGACTTCTGTTTCGCCCATATCCGTACTGGGAAATATGAAATGCGTGAAAAGGATGAAAAGATTCCTTTAAAATACGGTGTAGTTGGTCAAGAAACATGCGGACCAGGCGGAATTGCTTATGGAATGAGAAGTATCGGTGACATGATCGAAATGATCGACCTGATGGAAAAATATTCACCAGACTGCTGGATGTTAAACTATTCAAATCCTGCAGCGATTGTAGCGGAAGCGTGCCGTGTGCTTCGTCCAAATTCAAAGGTGTTGAATATTTGTGATATGCCTGTTGGAACACTGCGTAGAATGTCTCATATTATTGGCAAAGAGCCGAAGGATTTAGAAGTGCGTTATTTCGGGTTAAATCACTTTGGTTGGTGGACGAGTGTTAAAGATAAAGAAGGACATGAGTATCTTTCAGAAATTCTCGACTATGTAGCAGAGAATGGCTATTTAACACAAAAAGAAGTAGATACGCAACATATGGATGCAAGCTGGCAAGAAACTCATAAAAAGGCAAAAGATTTACTAGCCGTTGATCCAAGATTCTTGCCAAATACGTATTTAAAGTATTATTTATATCCTGATTATGTGGTTGAACATTCGAATCCGAATTATTCAAGAGCCAATGAAGTAATTGATGGCCGTGAAAAGACAGTCTTTTCAACAGCAAAATCGATTGTAGAGAGAGGTACAGCGGAAGGCTCTGAGTTTGAAATGGGCGCACACGCAACCTTTGTCGTCGACTTAGCTCGCGCGATTGCTTTTAACACCCATGAAAGAATGCTCTTGATTGTAGAAAACAATGGAGCGATTGCTAACTTTGACGATGATGCCATGGTAGAGGTTCCATGTATTGTTGGAAGTGACGGTCCAGAACCGCTAAACCAAGGCAAGATTCCTGAATTCCAACGTGCATTAATGTACCAGCAAGTAACAGTCGAAAAATTAGTTGTTCAAGCTTATATTGAAGGTAGCTACCAAAAGCTATGGCAAGCACTAACACTTTCTAAAACTGTACCAAGTGCAAAAGTAGCGAAAGACCTTCTTGATGATTTAATTGAAGCAAACAAAGAATACTGGCCAGAATTAAAATAATACGAGATAGAAGAAATGGCGAAAAATGCGTAGTGCTTTTTCGCCATTTTTATAAAGGAGAGAGCGGAATGCTGAAAAAACTATTTGGAAAAAAAGAAACTTGGATAGACCTTATGGCACCGATTACAGGAAAAATAGTTAAAATTGAAGACGTTGCAGACCCCGTATTCAGTCAGAAAATGATGGGTGATGGGATTGCCGTTGAGCCAACTGAAGGTGTAGTCGTTTCTCCAGTAGACGGGGAGATTGTACAAATTTTCCCTACGAATCATGCTGTTGGTCTTCGCACTCAATCTGGTTTAGAAATCTTGATTCATATTGGCATGGAGACAGTAGCCATGAATGGAGAAGGTTTCAAAGGTCATGTAACACAAGGAGATAAAGTCAAAGCAGGAGATAAACTTGTGACGTTTGATTTGGATTTAGTTAAGGAAAAAGCAGAGAGCACGATTTCTCCCGTTGTGATTACAAACTATGATGTCGTAGATTCTTTAACCAAGATCGAGGGAATCTCGGTAACACGTGGTGAATCTGTATTGTTACAGGTGAAGATGAAGTAGATTTATAGCCGATTCAAATGATGAAGATCGAACACTTCTTAAAAACATAGGGAGTGTTCTTTTATTTGGTGTTCTATTTGCAAAAATAAATAGAAACCGGTTTCGTAAATGATAGAATAAGAGGGTTATATCCACGTGTAATCATTATTTTTAAAGGAATATAGTAATTAAATCATTAAAAACTAAGAGATTTTTATAAAAATTTTAATAAATTCATAAATTTAGTGGTTGATTTTTAAATAAAATGCCATTATTATGAAAATGTAAGCGATTACTTTTTTATTTTAGGTATTTTAGAAACCGGTTTCCGAAAAAAAGAGAATAACTTTCTTGGGGGTGTTCATTCTTTAAATTGATCTTTATGGTGTAAAAACTATCAAAATATCAAATTATTTAGGGGGTCATGAATTTGAAAAGCATGAAAAAATGGGCTGCGTTCGGAATATCATCATTGCTTGCGCTATCTTTAGCGGCTTGTAGTGGAAATAGTGAAGATACATCAGGTGATTCTAACGATAGTAAGGAAGAAATTACGTTAGATTTTTGGACTTTTGGTGCGACTGGGTATGAAGAATTAGCGAAAGAATACGAGAACGAAAATCCTAATATCAAAATTAAAGTAAAATCGTCTGAAACAGCCGATCATCATGATGCGTTATTCACTTCGTTATCTGCTGGTAGCGGTGCACCGGATATTGCCATGCTGGAAATCGACCAATTTGACCGTTTCAAAGTAGCTCAAGATCGATTCGAGAATTTATATGATCTTGGCGCAAACGATGTAAAATCTCAGTATTTAGATTGGAAATGGGTAAGTGGAGCAAACGCGGATGGTGATTTCCTATTCGGTCTTCCAACAGATATTGGACCTAAAGCGTTGTACTATCGCACAGACTTATTTGAGCAAGCTGGACTTCCAATCGACCCGGCAGAGGTAGCGGCTTTAATTAATTCACCAGAAGAGTTTGAAAAAGCTGGTTTACAAGTAAAAGAAAAAACAGGAATGCCTTTTGTTGATAGTATTGAAATGGCGTTCAGAGCTTACTTAGATGCTGCAGAAACAGCTTATTTGACTCCTGATAATGAATTGAATTTAGGAGCAGACAGTGAAGTGAAAAGAGCCTATGACTATGCGGTTCGCTTAAATGATCTTGGAATCGTTGGTAAGTTTGAAATGTGGAGTCCAGAATGGGCAAACGCAGTTAACCAAGGTGAGTTCGCCGCTGAACTTGGTGCAGGTTGGTTAAAAGGGTGGATGGAAGGAAATGCTCCTGATGCTGTAGGAAAGTGGAATGTAGCGACATTGCCAACTGACTTTGCTGCTAACTGGGGTGGTTCTTACATTGCTATACCAAATGAAACAAAGCATGCTCAGGAAGCTTATGATTTTATTGAATGGCTTGTTTCACCAGAAAATCAATTAAAATCATTCCAAAGCCATGGATTATTCCCATCTGCACAATCGGTATATGATATGGACGAATTTAAGTCAAATGCAGATGAATTCTTCGGTGGTCAAGCAACAGCGCCTGTGTTCGCCGAAGCTGCTCAAGACATTGCAGGTATTCCATATAAAGGTGAAAAGTACTTCCCGATTCATAATGAAATCTTGAATGCGCTAAAGAATGTCCAAAATGAAGGGGCAGACTCAGAAAAAGAATGGGAAGCAGCAGTGAAACGTGCGGAAGATTTATTAAACCGATAATCTACTAAAATGAATAGCGGTCGGTTTACAGGTGCAAGTCTTTTGATAAAAAAGCTTGTAATAGTAGGCCGACCATCTTCGTATTGTGAATATGCCTTTCGCAACCACATATGAGGTGTAAATGTCAGTTTTTTGGACATTTACGAAAAAATAACATTCATTACGAAAACAGCGAATAGAAAAGAGGCGTGAAAATGGACTCTATCAGTAAGAAGGAGACTATCATTAAAAAGAAAAAATACAAGTCTGAGGAAAAAAAGGACATGATTTCCGGGTATTTATATATAGCTCCTTTCTTCATAATTTTTACACTTATTGGCTTATATCCTGCGCTTTTTAGTATTTATTTGGCCTTTCAAAAATGGAACGGATTAAGCCCGATGACATTTAATGGATTGGCTAATTTTCAGGTCGTATTAACTGATCCGCTGTTTTGGAAGTCGGTTTACAATACGATCATTATGGGGATCATGGGCACTGCTCCTCAGTTGGTGGTTGGTCTTATCCTCGCCTATTTATTAAATATGGCTTTTCTTAAGTTTAAAAGTTTCTTTCGCGTAACTGTATTTATGCCTTATTTAACCTCCATGGTTGCCGTAGCTCTTATTTTTAGTGTGCTGTTTAGTAATCACGAATCTTCTTTGGCGAACTACGTCTTGACCAACTTCTTTGGACTTGATCCAATCGCATGGAAAGCCTCAGAATGGGGGACAAAAATTGCGATTTCGATCATGGTTTTCTGGCGTTGGGTAGGATATAACACGATCATTTATCTAGCTGGAATTCAAAGCATTCCGAATGATTTATATGAGGCGGCGACAGTTGATGGGGCAAATAAATTTCAGCAGCTTTTTTATATTACAATCCCGATGTTGAAACCATTTATCCTTTTAACGGTATTCACTTCAACGGTTGGAGCGATGCAATTATTCTCTGAGCCAACTGTATTCTTAGGTAGAGATGCTTTTACAAGAGATGAAGCGATGACGATTGTGATGTACTTGTATCGAGATGCATTTAGATTGCAATCATTTGGGACAGCATCAGCAACCGCGATTATTTTATTAGTTATCATTACGGTATTTGCTGTTTTCAATTTAAAGTTAACACAAGGTTTTGGAAGGAAAAAGAGAGGTGAGGAAAGATGAGTAAACAACAAAATCTAAAACGAAAAAAATTCTCCATCGGCAGAATATTTGTTTACGTATTCTTATTCATCGCTTCTATCGTTTCACTCTTTCCTTTCTACTGGATGTTTGTCATGGCAACAAGGCCGAGTGCTGCCTATAACTCGATTCCGCCAACTCTCACACCGGGGAATATGATGATTGAAAACTTTAAAAAAGTGATGAGTCAAATTGATTTCTTTGGAGGAATGTGGAACTCTTTTATCCTTTGTGCAGTCGTAACGATTGTGGTTTTGTTCATCAGTTCATTAGCAGGTTTTGCTTTTGCGAAGTTTAAATTTCCTGGCAAAAACATTCTCTTTATCGCGATTTTAGTAACGATGATTATCCCGCCGCAGTTAGGGTTAATCCCTCAATATTTTTTAGTTTCGAAAGCTGGGCTTCTTGATACATTGCCTGGGGTCATGATTTTATTCTTTTTAAATCCATTAGGAATTTTTCTAATGCGTCAATATATTTCAGAAGGGGTTCCAGATGAATTAATTGAAGCGGCAAAATTAGATGGGTGTTCGAACTTCAGAATCTACTGGAGCATTGTCTTGCCGATTATCCTGCCGGCATTTGCTACATTAGGGATCATTGTCTTTACGGCAGTTTGGGGAGAATTCTTATGGCAGTTTACGATTTTAAGAGATCCTGAAATGTATACCATTCAAGTAGCATTGGCGCAATTAAGCAACACCAATAATATTGATTTTGGAATGATTTTATCTGGGGTGTTCTGGGCGACTGTTCCATTACTAGTTATCTTCCTATTATTTAACCGTTTATTTATCTCAAGTATTACGGAAGGGTCTGTAAAATAATAAATTTTTCCTACCCTGCTATTGTTTCATTTTCCAACTACTTGTAATCTAACATTAAGAGAGAATTTAGATGGGAATAGAAGGGATAACATAATGAACTTAACGATCGATGACATTGCCAAGATGGCAGGAGTATCACGTTCAACCGTATCGAAAGTCATTAATAATTACGGTGGAATAAGTGACAAAACAAAGAATAAAGTCATGACAGTCATAAATGAAATGGGTTATGCGCCTAATTTTTCTGCTCGCTCACTCGCGACTAAGAAATCAAGTCTTATTGGACTCATTTATGCAGGTAAAATTAATGTCGATATGACCCACCCTTATTTTAATGAAGTTATTTCGACCTTTAAAAAAAATATTGGCTTACTAGGCTACGATATTCTAATGTTTTCCAATGAACATTTTCAAGGGAGTTATTTAGCGAGATGTAGACATTTTAATTTAGACGGTTGTTTAATTATTGCTGGTGAAGAAGTAGAAAAGGCTACTTTTGAGCTTGCCGAAAGCGGTTTTCCTTGTATTGGGATTGATATCGAATTAACTGGGCCGAGAGCAAGCTATGTCATGACAGATAATGTGAATTTATCAAGAAAAGTAGTCGAGCATTTTTATTTGAACTCCCTTAGAAAAATTGGCTATATCGGTGGGATGCGTGAATCTGTTATTTCAAATCTACGGCTAAAAGGGTTCACGGATGCGATGAATCAGTTTGGTCTTGACATCAATGACGAATGGATTCAATATGGGGATTTTCAAGAAGAAAGCGGCTATATCGCGATGAAGAAAATGCTTGAATTGAAGGATTATCCAGAAGCTATATTTGCTGCATCTGACTTAATGGCATTAGGTGCGTTAAGGGCTATTGAAGAAGCGGGACTTCATACACCGAGTGATATTCGAATTGTCGGATGTGATGACATCGCAGCTTGCCGATATAGTGCCCCAAAACTGACTACGGTCAAGCAGGATAAAGAGAAAATCGGTAAATTATCAGCTTATATGTTAAATGATTTAATTGAGGGAAAATCGAAACTTAAGCCTGTGTTTACTGATTCTGAACTGATCTTGAGGGAATCGTGTGGAACGAATAAAACCTTCTGGTAATTCATATTGATTTAAGTTTTTAAAGTATATTTTTTTACACCAAGAATGGTATGGGATGATAGGAGGGTTTCTGGTGAGTTATTTTGCAGTTTTTGATGTCGGAGGTTCCGCGATTAAATATTCTCTAATGGATGAGACAGGAAATTTTTTAGAGAAATCATCTGTCCTCACTCCTAGAGATGGGCTAGATTCCTTTATTGATACGATAGATTCCGTGGTCAAAGGTTTCCAAAAAAGTCATAAGGTAAGCGGCGTCGCTTTAAGTATGCCGGGGGCTGTCAACGTCGAATCTGGATTTATTAAAGGGATCACGGCTATTTCCTATATTCATGGGCCAAATATAAAGGAATTGATCCAAGAGCGAACCGATCTCCCTGTAGAGCTAGAAAATGATGCGAATTGTGCCGGGCTGGCTGAAGGTTGGATAGGTGCGGCAAAAGGAAACAGTGATTATATCTGTGTTATCATTGGTACTGGAATCGGTGGAGCACTGGTTCTGGATAAAAAAATTCGTCATGGCAGAAATCTCTTCGGTGGGGAATTTGGTTATATGATTCTCGAAGATTATTTGGCACAGCCTATAGGTGAGTCATGGAGTGCACTTGCTGCCACCTGGGGCTTAGTAACGCAAGTCGCAAAGCGTAAAGATATGGACCCACATACTCTCGATGGAGTTACGGTCTTTAAAATGGCAGATGATGGTGACATGGAAGTGCAGGATGAAATCGAAAAGTTTACTAAGCGTCTAGCTGTAGGAATTTATAATTTGCAGTATATCATTGATCCGGAGAAAATTTTGCTCGGTGGGGCAATTAGTAAACGCGAAGGATTCATTGACCAAATTAACGAAAAGTTAAAAGTCATGAAACCAAATGAACAATGTCTCACCATTCAGGTGGAGCCATGCCAATTTGGAAATGATTCAAACTTAATTGGTGCTCTGTATCATTTTTTACAAAGGGCTACAAAAATGTCTAGCCGTTGAAGGAGTTGAACCATCAGCTTACCCAGTTGTATGGTTCATTTCTTTAAGGAGAATATATACATAGGAGGGTAAGAGATGTTACATGAAAATTTAAAATCATTTCCGAAAGATTTTTTATGGGGTTCAGCTTCTGCTGCTTATCAAGTAGAAGGAGCTTGGGATGAAGATGGAAAGGGTCCTTCTAACTGGGATCAGTTCGTTCGAATTCCTGGTAAAACCTTCAAAGGTACAACAGGTGATGTAGCGGTTGATCATTACCATCGCTACAAAGAAGATGTCCAATTGATGGCCGAAATGGGAATGAAAGCTTACCGTTTTTCTGTTGCTTGGGCACGAATTTACCCTAAAGGGAAAGGGACTGTAAATGAAAAAGGCCTACAGTTTTATAGCGATTTAATCGATGAACTAATTAAAAACAAAATTGAGCCTATTTTAACCATTTATCATTGGGATTTACCACAAGCCCTTCAAGATCAATATGGAGGCTGGGAATCTCGAGAAATCGTCCAGGACTTTACGGATTACGCAGTAACTTTATACAAACATTTTGGTGATCGAGTCAAGTACTGGGTAAGTCTGAATGAGCAAAATATCTTCACTGGTTTAGGATATCGAATGGCCTTACATCCTCCAGGTGTGAAGAATGAAAAGCTCTTTTATCAAGTGAATCATCATGCCAATCTAGCAAATGCAAGTGCGATTAAAGAGTTTCGTAAGTATGTACCAGACGGGAAAATCGGACCTAGTTTTGCGTACTCCCCATCCTATGCTGCATCTTCAAAGCCGGAAGATATTCTTTCTGCGGAAAATGCAGAAGAGCTAAATGCTCATTGGTGGATGGATATTTATGCGTGGGGAACATACCCTAAGGCTGCTTGGAATTACTTAGCGGAAAAAGGTTTGGCTCCAATGATCGAAAACGGTGATTTCGAGTTGCTAAAAGAAGGCAAACCAGATTTTATGGGGGTAAATTATTACCAAACGACAACCTTTGAAATGAATCCACTAGATGGAGTTTCCGAAGGGAAAGTGAATACATCAGGTAAAAAAGGGACATCTCAGGATACAGGAGTCCCAGGTCTCTTTAAAACGGTCAAGAATGAACATCTTGAACGAACAAATTGGGACTGGAATATTGATCCGACGGGTCTTCGAATTGGCCTTCGTCGAATCACAAACCGCTACAAACTACCGATTTTAATTAGTGAAAACGGTCTGGGCGAATACGATAAGCTCGAAGAAGGCGATGTAATCAATGATGACTATCGCATAAATTATCTCCAACTACATTTAAAAGCGGTTCAAGAAGCGATCACGGATGGTGTGGATATGATGGGCTATTGTACCTGGTCGTTTACAGATCTTCTCAGCTGGTTGAATGGTTTCCAAAAACGGTATGGTTTTGTGTATGTCAATCAACACGAAGAAGGAGAACATGACCTTCGCCGTATCAAAAAGAAAAGCTATTATTGGTATAAAGAAGTGATTGAGACGAATGGTCGTAATCTATAATAGAAAAAAGAGGCAGGGACATAACTAGCTTCAAATCATGAGAAAGGTGAATCCTGAGGGTACTCAAATTCACCTTTCTCTATTTGTGTATGTTAATTTTCCATTAACGTAACACCCATTTCGTTTTCTACCTTCGATTTTCCTCGTAGAGAAAATCGAGTGAAACTCAAATTAGCCTTCAAGAATCCAATCGATTTCTGGTTTGTCTAAATTTCTAATATAAGACCCTATTTTACTCCAACCACCTCTCACCATTAAGCGGAATTTTTCCTGTTATCTCCTCATTGGAGTCCCTTTTCGGGAAAATAACGGAAGATTTTCCGCTTATGGAGGGCAAAATCGTTTATTTTGGCATTTTTTGAGTGAATAGCAGGAATTTTTCCTGTTATTTCGGCTCTTTTTCATGATGGTTGCTCATTAGTCGGAATTTTTCCTGTTATTTTTCATACCGATACTCCAACTGTTTATACGAACATTTTATCCACAAGTCGAGGGAATTTATACACTCCAAACTAGAATCAAAAAGTCGTTAACACCGACTTTTTGACCCAGCCTCTTTTTTTAAAGAGTTAATCGAGTAATTCTTCAAAGATACGAAAGTCTAATCCACTCAATTGGATAGGAGTGTCTAAATGGATCGGCCTCTTTTTAAAGGAACCATCTGCCATTATGAATTCATGCAATGGTTTTGTACTTAAATCTTTTGTCACCTCTACTTGATCATGGCTATTGTTTAGCATGAACAATAATCTCTTTTGAGCATTCGCTTTTTCATAAATGAGATAATTTTGTTCCGCATCTGCATGAATAATTCGGAAATTACCACCATTTCCAACTAGCGGCTCATTCTTACGCCATGCTATTAGATTCTTAAGGAAAGCAAATAACTCTCGGTCCTGCTTGCTTTCATTCCATTCCATACAAGCACGACACCCAGGGTCTTGTCCGCCGGCCATGCCTATTTCATCCCCGTAATAAATACATGGAGATCCGAAAAAGCTAAATTGGAAAAGGTAGAGCAACTTAACTCGTTTGCGATTCCCATTCGCTAAAGTAAGAATACGAGGTGTATCATGGCTATCTAATAGATTAAACGCGACTTCATTCACGTTTTTAGGGTACATTTGCTGTACTCTAACAATTGAATCTTCGAAGTCTTGGATGCTCATTATTTCCTTTGCAAAAAAATCGATAGCACTATTCGTAAAAGGATAATTCATGACTGCGTCAAACTGATCCCCTTGTAGCCATGGCATCGAATCATGCCAAATTTCACCTAAAATATATGCTTCAGGTTTTACAGCTTTAACCGTTTTGCGGAAATCTCTCCAAAAAGCATGGTCAACCTCATTTGCTACATCCAATCGCCAACCATCAATATCAAATTCCTCTACCCAATAACGGGCAACGTCAAGTAAATATTCCCTTACTTCATGGTTTTCTGTATTTAACTTGGGCATGGAAGAAACAAAGGCAAATGTATCGTAGTTTGGCTTTGGTTCAGTCACAACAGGGAATTCCCATAGGTGAAACCAATCTTTATACTTAGATTTCTCTTGATTCTTTAATACATCCTGGAATGGTGGAAAATAAAAACCACTATGATTAAAGACCGCATCTAGCATGATACGGATGCCGCGTTTGTGACATTCTTGCACTAATTGGCGGAATGTTTCTTTATCCCCGAACTGTGGGTCAATTTCCATGTAATCGATTGTATCGTATTTATGATTCGATCCAGCCTTAAAGATGGGGGTAAAGTAGATTCCGTTTATGCCGAGTTCAACAAGGTGATCTAAGTGATTGATTACGCCTTGGAAATCACCACCAAAGAAATTGTTTGGGCCAGGCTTTGCGCTCCCCCAAGGAAGCGTATCTTTTGGGTTTATAGATCGATCACCATTTGCGAATCGTTCAGGGAATATTTGATACCAAACAGTATTCGAAACCCATTCAGGTGCATGGAACACATCAATTTTATTTAGAAATGGAAAGCAAAAGAAATAAGAGATATCTTCAGCTGGAATATGATCTAGGAAACCTCTTTCAGTATAGATGATGCTTTTTTCCTTTTCGCTAAATAGTTGAAATCCATATCGAAGTCTACGATATTCCGGTACAATCTCGACAATCCAGTAATCGAAAAGTCTATCTGAAAATTGGATGTGCATATCCCTGTGTTGATACACCCAACCTTTTTCTCCCCATTCATGAGGGTCACCGTGGATAAGTTGAACTTTTGTGACATCATTTTTTTTCGTTTGTAAGCGGATGTGTAATACCTTTTCATTATACGCGTATGCATAGTTGTTCTTTGGACGATGAAATATAGCTTCTTTTAACAAAATAAAATCCCCTTTAACAAGTTATTAGTTATAGTAGATTAATGTACTTAAGTGTATCAACCTCCCTATAAAGAAATGAAGATTGAATTAATGGGTGCAGAAAAAACTGTCTTCGTTAATGGGAGTAATAGTAGTATAATAGCTCTATAATCATGGAAAAGAGGTAGAGGTGGGAAAATGGTAACGATAAAAGATGTAGCGAAAATCAGTGGGGTTTCCCCCTCTACAGTTTCTCGTGTTATTGCGGACAATCCAAGAATCAGTGAAGATACGAAGAAAAAAGTACGGAAAGCAATGAAAGATTTAGGCTATCATCCAAATATTAACGCACGCAATCTTGTTGCCAAGTCAACTAAAGCGATCGGTGTCATTATGCCGTCATCGACAAACATTGCTTTACAAAATCCATTCTTTCCAGAAATATTACGAGGAATCGGTTCGATCCTTCATGAAGCTAAATATTCCATGTATCTATCTACAGGGGGCACTGAAAAAGAGATTTTAAGTGAAGTGCAACGAATGGTCTATGGAAGTTATGTAGATGGAGTCATTCTTCTTTACTCCCGAATTAATGACAAAGTGACGAACTTTTTGAGAGAACAAGGTTTTCCATTTGTCATTGTGGGGAAGCCCTATGATTATGACACGGAAATTACCCACGTGGATAATGATAACATTAGAGCAGGGAAAGAAATAACGAAGCATTTAATCGATATGGGTCATGAAAAAATTGCTTTTATTGGTGGATCAAGGGAATTATTTGTAACGCGGGATCGTGAAAGTGGTTATGTGGCTGCTTTAAACGAGGCAGGAATTAAAGAGTGTGAGTCGTATAAAATTCATACCGAATTCCTTGAGTCAGGTGGGAAAGAAGCTGTAGAGGATCTCATGTCATTAGATACCCCTCCAACCGGGTTAGTCGTCAGTGATGACCTTATTAGTCTAGGAATTTTAAGCATGCTAGAGAACTATGGGGTTCGCGTTCCACAAGATATTTCATTAGTAAGCTTTAACAATGTTTATCTTTCTGAAATTACTCGACCTGCACTGACAACTGTTGATATACAAATCTATGAGCTTGGTGCACAATCTGCTAAAGCATTGATTGAGAAAACAGAAAACAAAAATGAACCTGCCAAACGAATTATTATTCCGTATCAAATTGTTTATCGGGATTCTGTGAGTAGGTTAAATTAAGAAGAACTATTATTCATACACAACGGACTTCCATCTTAGGACGGTTTATTCTTGTAATAAAAGAGGTTTCTCAAAGGTTGATTAAACTTTTGGGAGGCCTCTTTTTTATACTTCATGTTTGCCACCCTTTTCTGTGCGCGGCTAACCAGCTCTTCCTCGGTTTACAAAAAACAACCCCAATGGTATATTAATAATATTAAATATATTAAATAAAAATTTAACAAATTTAATATTAGATGTAGATTATTCATAGCTTTTATATTGCTTTGATTCCTGCATTCTATTTTCAGCATCTAAGGAGGTACGAAAAATGAAAGAAACATATGATATTGTGATCGTAGGTGGCGGTAGTGCAGGTTCTGTACTAGGGGACCGTCTAAGCGCAGATGGGACACGGACTGTACTCGTTTTAGAGGCAGGACGAAAGGATTTTTTATGGGATTTGTTGATCCAAATGCCAGCTGCTTTGCCGTTCCCCGCAGGGAAAGCCCTATATGATTGGAGATACGAATCAGATCCTGAACCTTATATGAATGGACGACGTGTTAAGCATGCTAGGGGAAAGGTGCTTGGAGGTTCAGGCTCCATTAACGGAATGATTTTCCAACGTGGAAATCCAATGGACTATGAACGATGGGGAGCAGATCAAGGGATGGAAACGTGGGATTTTGCACATTGTCTCCCATATTTCAAACGCATGGAAAGTGCTTTAGCAGCCGACCGAGAAGATGATTTCCGTGGCCACGATGGTCCTCTTAAACTAGAACGAGGGCCAGCAACTAATCCTCTTTTCCAAGCCTTCTTTGACGCAGCTGAAGAAGCAGGCTACGCACGAACCCCTGATGTGAATGGATTTCGTCAAGAAGGATTCGGTCCATTTGATAAGCATGTGTACAAAGGCCAACGATTTGGGCCTTCGCGTGCCTATCTGCATCCAGCTATGGGGCGTCAAAACCTTACTGTGAAAACCCGAGCTTTTGTTACAAGTATTGATTTCAATGGTACTCGAGCTAACGGTTTGACATATCGTCGAAATGGAAAGACACATCAAGTTATTGCAGGTGAAATCATACTTGCTGGCGGAGCAATCAATACACCACAATTACTTCAGCTATCAGGTGTGGGGGATGCTGAACACTTACGCTCACTTGGCATCAAACCAGTTGTTGACCTTCCGGGGGTAGGAGAAAATCTCCAGGATCATCTCGAAGTATACATTCAACATGCTTGTCCGCTACCGGTTTCCGAACAGCCTAACTTAAATAAAGCACGGATGCCTTGGATCGGTTTGCAGTGGCTACTAGGACGAACAGGTCCAGCAGCGACCAACCATTTTGAAGGGGGAGGGTTCGTCCGTTCGAATGAGGAGGTTGCTTATCCAAATTTGATGTTCCATTTCCTTCCTGTAGCGGTTCGTTACGACGGAAAAAAAGCGGAAACTGCTCATGGATTCCAAGTACATGTAGGACCCATGTATTCCGATGCCCGGGGGAAATTGAAGATCCGTTCGACTGATCCGACTCATCATCCGAGTATGGTTTTCAATTATCTTTCTACTGAACAGGACCGTCGGGAGTGGATTGAAGCAGTAAGAGTTTCGCGTGAGATCCTATCACAGTCAGCTATGGCACCTTATAATTCAGGAGAAATTTCACCTGGTCCAGCGGTTCGTACAGACAAGGAGATTTTGGATTGGGTAGCGAAAGATGCAGAGACTGCTCTTCATCCAAGCTGCACGGCAAAGATGGGGCCAAAATCAGATCCAATGGCCGTCGTTGATCCACTAACGATGAAGGTACATGGGCTTGATAATGTACGAGTGGTCGATGCATCTGCTATGCCTTATGTCACGAATGGCAATATCCATGCACCGGTGTTGATGTTAGCGGAAAAAGCATCAGACATAATCCTTGGACGTAAACCGCTCGATCCTATTCATGCAGACTTCTACCGTCATGGTGTCCATCCAGCCGATGCAGGGACATTAAAACACTAAGAAATATTGCTTACATGAGAAGGTCTCTTTCAAAATGTATTTGCCTGTCAAAACGTACATTTTATGAAAGAGTGCTTCTCTTTTTTATGTGAAGATTTTGGAAGAATAAAAAGAAGCTGGTCCTTGCAAAAAAGGAGTCCGGCTTCATGATTACTTTTATTTATATCTTTATTTTACCCACTCATTAACCAATGTTTGATTTTCATCAACCCATTTTTTAGCTCCCTCAAGAGGGTCTGAAGCACTTTCAACATAGTCGATTAGCTGACCGATTTGTTGATCATCCATCTTCCAATTTTTAAACCAATCATTGACTTTAGGGTAATCCTCTTCAAATCCATGTCTCGTACCATGGTGGATTTTTTCTATACCACCAAATGTATTTTGTGGGTCCTCTAGAAATTTTAAATCATATTTGGAGAATACGGAGTGAGGGCTCCAAAGTGGTGCCACGATAGGTTTTTCGTTTTCTACTGATCTTTGGATTTCAGATAACATCGCAGGTTCGGAGCTTGGTGTTAGTTCAAAATCAAGATTATAGTCTTGAATTAGTTGTTCTGTCACATCCATTGTACCTGCTCCAGGGTCAAATCCGACAATTTCTCCATTAAATAGTTCTTTATGTTCGTTTAAGTCTTCTACACTATTAACTTCTTCTAAGTAGGTTGGAACAACAAGTCCTACTTTTGCATTATCAAACCAAGTAGATTCTGAGAAGTTGACAGTATCCTTATATGTCTCAAAATAATTGGCATCCTGTACGGGTAACCATATCTCTAAACTAACATCTAGATCGCCTGTTTCTAGAGCTTGCATCATTGCGCCCATGCTCAATATGCTAAACTCCACGTTATACCCCTTATCTTCTAATATTGCTTTCCACATATTTGTTACGGCAATATTCTCGGCCCAGTTAATTTGACCAATTGTTAATACTTCCTCATTTACTCCTGATTCTGCCCCTGTTTGCTCAGTGCTTGTCTCCCCACTAGTGCTTCCACATGCTGTCAATAGAGCGATCATGAGTAGCACTAACATAAAACTAAGTTCTTTGTTCCATTTGTTCATGTAAAAAAACTCCCCTTCGTTTTTATATAAATCAATTCAAAACATTAAATATGTTAAGAATTTATTTAATAAAAAGGTTAAAACAAGTCGCTCTCTTTTTTTAGAAGAGATAAGTATGGCATTCTTACTTTGGTAGTCTATAGCCACATCTCTATAGACTACCTGAACACTTCTCTTTAAATTAATCTTGTTGCTCTTTAGGTAAATACTCAAATATTTCTCCACTTTTTATACTTTTAACTAAGTTTTCTAACCAGTGATAATATGTTTTCGATTCTTCTAATTGATCATAGTATTTTTTCGCCTCTGCAACAATTTCTGGTGTGCTAGAGGAATCTTTAATGACATTTATAAAATCCTCTTGTGCTTCTTCAACGGCCTCCAGATTCATTTTTACTTCTCGTTCCCACATTTGACAATAGAAAGCTATAAAAGAACGGAAGAAATTCTTCTCAGCTACATAGGTATGTTTTCTAGAACCGCGTGTAAATGTTTTTTTTACCATTTCTATTTCTTGGAGTTTTCGTACACTCGTACTCATACTTGGTTTACTCATTCCGAGCTCAGTACGCATTTCATCAAGAGTCATCTGCTCTTTAAAATACATCGTCGCATATAAATTTGCAGCAGCTGGCGTCACACCATATAAGTCCATTGTCTCTGCAATGGCACCAATAACTTTGTCTTTGGCTTCTTCTAATTTAATTCTAGATTTTTCAGCAGATTCGCTCATAAGTGTTGCTCCTTCAATATAAAGTAAAGATTGTTAAATATTTTTTAAATCTTATTATAAACTTTATGATACCGTGTTCAGGTTAAATGTCAAATGGAAAAGGTAACTTTCATACATTGTAAGCGCATGCGAACTTTGTGAATTAAACCATTCTAGTTCATTTTTCTTCTTTTTTGAAAATCTTTGACAGCCCTAAAAAGACATGTTACGATTTTCAAAAAACGTTAAATAAATTTTTAATAAACTTAATTTAATATTAAATTGGAGTTGGTCGTTTTGAGTCTAAAACAATACATTAATGGAAAATGGGTAGGAGCTATTTCAGGTAATACACGCGCGATTATTAATCCATTTAATCAAGAAGTCATTGCTATTGTTCCAGAAGGTGATGAATCAGATGCAAAAGCTGCAATCGCTGCAGCAAGAGCAGCTTTTGATAAAGGTGAATGGTCTTCCACTCCAGTAACGGAGCGTGGGGCTATCGTGAGAAAAATAGCTGAATTAATAGAACGAGATAAAGAAGAATTAGCAAGATTGGAATCCCTAGATACTGGTAAAACAGTGGAGGAAAGCTGTGGAGACATGGATGATATCGCGGGAGTGTTTCGCTATTTTGCAGAGCTTGCGGATAAAGATGGTGGGGAATGGATACATTCACCAGTGCCAAATTCTATAAGCAGAGTAGTTCGTGAACCAGTTGGTGTATGCGGCCAAATTACACCTTGGAATTATCCGTTGCTGCAAGCATCTTGGAAATTGGCACCGGCTTTGGTAACAGGTAATACTCTCATTATGAAACCAAGTGAAATCACACCACTTACGACGATTAAAGTATTTGAACTAATGGATGAGGCAGGGGTACCTACTGGAGTTGCTAACTTAGTACTCGGTTCTGGTCATACAGTTGGTGCAGAGTTATCCAGTAATATGGATGTGGACCTTATTTCCTTTACAGGTGGAATGGTTACAGGGAAAAAAATCATGCAAGCAGCTAGTAGCAATGTGAAAAAGCTTGCACTCGAACTTGGTGGTAAAAATCCCAATATCATCTTTGCTGATGCAGATTTTGAAACCGCTGTTGACCAAGCGCTAAATGGGGTATTTTTTCATGCTGGACAAATTTGTTCTGCAGGGACAAGATTAATAGTAGAAGAAAGTATTCACGATGAGTTTATTCATGCTCTTGTTGAACGAGTGAAAAAATTTAAGCTGGGTAGTGGGTTTAACGAAGATACTCAGATGGGTCCGCTTATTTCAGCTGAGCAACTTGCGAAAGTGGAAAGGTATGTAGAAACCGGCATTAAAGAAGGTGCTACATTAGCAGTTGGTGGTAGACGACCAGAAGATCCAGAATTACAAAATGGCTTTTTCTTCTTACCTACCATTTTTACGGACTGCACAACAGACATGACGATTGTTCAAGAGGAAGCTTTTGGTCCTGTTATCACAGTGGAGAAATTTCTTACTGAAGAGGAAGCAGTAAAGCTTGCTAATGATTCTATCTACGGCCTTGCAGGTGGTGTTTGGACGAACGATATTGTGAAAGCTGAACGTTGTGTAGCAAAGATGCGTATGGGTACTGTTTGGATAAATGATTTCAATCTTTACTTCCCACATGCACCATGGGGCGGGTTTAAGCAGTCTGGTATTGGACGCGAACTAGGAAAACTAGGGCTAGAAGAATATACGGAAACGAAGCATATATTCCAAAACCTTAAACCTGAACCTATTAACTGGTTCTAAAATGTAAATTTATTGAAAAAAGCATCTGTGTAAAAGGCGTATCGTCTCACATGGTTACTCAGTGTTGTTCATCGTTTGTACATTCAAATTTAATATTTGAAATGAAATGTTTCACTATTTTAATATAACTGTAATCTTAAAAAAGCCCATTTCTATGTTATAAATGATACATAGGAAGGGGTTGTCTTATGCATTCCTTAAAAAGGGGAGCCATCGCTCTGACAAGTATTTTTTTACTTTCGACAAGTATCGTGGCAAATGCAGAAACAAGTCAAGAAACGATTAACTCGAATCAACATAAACTTCAACAAAATGCTGACATCATTAATGATAAAAAAGTAGAGCAAGACAAAGTAGCTGCTGAACTTCAAAGTGTTCAAAGTGATTTAGCAACCATTGAAAATGAGATAGCTAAAACAAATGAAACCATTAATGCTATTGAGCAAAAAATTACTGAAACAAAACAATTAATTGAAGATAAAAAGGAAGAAATCGTTGTCCTGCAAGATAAGGTCCATGTGCGAAAAGGTGTTATGGAGGAACGATTGGTTTCTTTGCAGCATAACGATCAAGTCAATTTCATTATAGCCGTTTTTCTTAATGCTGAAAGTATCACGGATTTATTTGAACGAGTATCCGCTGTTACGACCATTTTTAGTGCAGATAAAGATTTGCTAGAACAACAGAAAAACGATCTAGCGAAAATTGAAGAAGAAAAAATTGCAATTGATCAACAAGAAACATTATTACAAGAACAATATACTGAATTAGCTACAAATCAAGCAAACTTGGAAAATAGTCTGCAAAAAAGACAACAGGAGCTTGCTTCTGTTCAAGCAAAGTATAATTCAATTAGTCATGAAATTAATTTAGCTGAAAAAGAAAAGGAAAAAATTCAGAATCAGTTAAAACAGGCTCAGAATAAATTAAAACAAGAGCAGGAAAATGCAGCCAAAGTTAAGGCAGCCACTACAGCAAATGCTAGCAATACACAGTCAAATAACAATCAACCAAAAGCGAATAGCAGTGTGAAAAAAGAGATGTATGTAACGGCAACAGCCTATAGTCATGAAACTTCGGCAACTGGATTGACCTATATGGGTCATAATATCAAGAAAAATCCAAACATGAAGCTAATTGCGGTAGATCCCTCGGTTATCCCATTAGGTTCCAAAGTGTGGGTCGAAGGTTATGGAGAAGCCATCGCAGGTGATACAGGCAGTGCGATTATAGGTCATAAAATAGATGTATTAATGCCAAATGGTGCTAAAGCAATTCAATGGGGACGGAAAGTGGTTAAAATAAAGATATTGAATTAATAAATCGGGGGGCGCTTATTTTGAGCGCTCTTTGTTTTTGTTTAACGCTGTTTTCGCATAGATTGTTTTTTGTAAAATCCCTGAAGCTAACTTGTACCCATATTCATGGGTACTGTTATACATTAAGTTCGCGACAACACTTTTCCCTTCCTCTTTATCATTTTTGTAAGAGGAACTGCAGGAAGAACGGACCCTTGTTACTATCCAAAAGCAACAAGGTTTTTTCGAAAGGAATAAACAATGTTTGCGAAAAATACACATCTACTTAATTTTTAGAATATAATAAAATTTATAAAAGCTAAATTGATATTTAAAAAACTTTGTAAATTATATATTATCTAGAAATTGAGAACAGTACTAATTTAAATAGGTTGATGTCTCTTAAATTCATATATTTATTTCTAACTAAGGAGGAAAGGGATGTGAAAGTAACTGCTCGCTTGGCAACTAATATTGTGGACAAGATGAAAGAAATCATAAACCAAGACATCAATTATATTAATGAAAATTCTATAATCATTGCTAGTACTAATAAGACTAGAATAGGGAACTATCATGGTGGCGCTCAAAAAGTATTGGAAAGTAATGAGAGACTAATAATCACAGTTGAAAATGAATATGAGGGAACTAGAAAAGGTATAAATGTACCAATTCATCATGATAATAAGGTGATAGGCGTTATTGGAATCACTGGTACTGAAGAAGAGGTTTCAAAATTCGGAGAAATAATAAAAAGTATGACGGAAATTCTTATTAAGGAAGCATTTATTCAGGAACAGATAAAATTAGAAAGTGAGAGTAAAAAACAATTTATCGAGGATCTGCTTTTTCGTATTTATGACGATGATAAATTGTCACTAAAGATACGCTCAGAGTTGTTAGATGTAGAAATAGATGTTCCTAGAATTATAGCAATCGCTAGAATTGATGAAAACTATAAACCAAAATACATCATCTCGCATGAATTTCAGGAAGAAATTTTTAAACTTATAAATAGATATATTGACTTTGATAAACAAAACATAATGATTAAAAGCGGTATTAACTATTTGCTTTTTCTAAAAGCAGAAACTATCAAAGATATAAAGAGTCTTTTAAATAATATATCCAAAAAGATCGAAGAAAAACTAAATGTAAATGTTTATTTTGGTATAGGTAGTAATGGGATAAATAAAAATGAAGTCAGAGACTCTTATGATAAAGCAAGAAAAGCATTAAACGTAGCCTTAATTCATAAGGAAGAAAAGGTTGTAAACTATTCTGAACTTGATGTTGACCTGATTATAGATGATTTATCTCAAGTAGTAAAAGAAAAATATATTAATGATGTATTTAAGAGTATTGATGATTCACAGGTTGATTCATATATTGATTTATTATTGACTTATTTTAAAAATGATGGCTCTATTATAAAAACAGCAGAAGAGTTATTTTTGCATAAGAATACCTTGCAGTATAAACTAAAAAAACTTAAAAAATTAACGGGCTACGACCCAAGAAAATCCCGCGACCAAATGGTTTTATACCTTGCTATCCTAGTATATAAAAATATGAATAAATGAATTATCCATTGATCTATTTGTTATAAGTAACAATTACTTCCTGCTTATAATTTAATATTTAGTGCTCTATACCATAGATGAATTATTTGAAAAATTCTATAATTCAATTATGTAAGCGTTTTAAAATATGGTGGTTAACAATCAAAATGTTAAATCGGTCTTAGTGAAAGGAGGTAATTATGAAGATTATTATTGCTTCTGATTCTTTTAAAGGAAGTTATTCTACCTTTGAAGTTGCTGATGCGATTGAAAAAGGGATCAGAAAAGTAAATAAAGAGGCCACTATTATTAAAATACCAGTAGCGGATGGCGGTGAGGGTACTGTTGATGCGTTGGTATTAGGTACAGGTGGTAGATATGAAGAAGTAGATGTATTTGGTCCATTAGGAACTAAAACTACGGCTAATATCGGAGTACTTAAAGATAATGTGGCAGTAATTGAAATGGCATCAGCATCAGGTCTACCACTACTGAAAAAAAGTGAATTAAACCCACTACTTACTACCACTTACGGTACAGGGCAGATGATAAAAGCTGCATTAGATTTGGGTTGCAGGAAAATTCTTATCGGTCTAGGTGGAAGTGCAACGAATGATGGTGGAGTTGGGATGGCTCAAGCATTAGGGGTGTCTTTTAAAAACAGATTCGGAGAAGAAATTGGATTTGGCGGTAGTGAATTAATTCATATTCATGATATTGACATTGCAAATCTTGATAAGAGAATTTATGAAACAGAAATAATTATTATGTCAGATGTAACTAATCCTTTATGTGGAAAGAATGGAGCATCTTATATTTATGGACCGCAAAAGGGTGCAACAAAAGAAATTATAGAGTTATTAGATCATCACTTAAGCCATTACGCTTCGGTGTTAAAAGAAAAGTTAGGGAAAGATGTAAAAGAAGTTGAGGGTGCTGGTGCAGCAGGAGGATTAGGTGCAGGAATACTAGCTTTCTGTAATGGAATTATGAGTCCTGGAATAGACAAAGTCTTAGAAGTTTCTGGTTTAAATGAACATTTAAATGATGCTGATTTAGTTATTACTGGTGAGGGCAGAATTGATTACCAAACGATTTACGGAAAGGTTCCTGTAGGAGTTGGAATAAAATCGTTAAGTAAAAATGTTCCCGTCGTAGCAATCGTTGGTAGTATTGGTGAAGGTGCATCAGAAGTTTATTCACATGGAATTAATGCAATTTTCGATATTATTAATAAACCAATGTCATTAACTGATGCAATGGAAAGTGTTTCACCTCTATTAGAGCAAGCCGCTGAAAATGTAATGAGACTTATAAATATCGGTGGACTTAGTAGTCATACCAGAAGTTTAAATAATGAAGGTAAGGAGCCGGTTCTTTATGAAAATAGTGGTACTTGATGGCTATACGACATCTCCGGGTGACTTAAGTTGGGCAGATTTTGAACAGTTGGGTGAACTGAGGGTGTACGAACGCACTACATACGATTACAAAGAAGAACAAAAAGTAATTGAGAATATTAAAGATGCTGAGATTGTTTTTACGAATAAAACACCAATTACTAGGTCGATAATAGAGTCAGTTCCTAATGTGAAGTATATCGGTGTTTTAGCAACTGGATATAATGTTGTAGATATAGATACAGCTAAAGAGAGAGGAATAGTAGTAACAAATATACCAACATATGGTACTAATGCCGTTGCGCAAATGACATTCGCACTAATGCTAGAAATGTGTCATCATGTCGGAGCACATAATGAAGCAGTGAAAAAAGGTGAATGGACAAATAACTTAGATTGGTGTTTTTGGAATTACCCATTAATTGAGTTAGCCGATAAGAAACTAGGGATTGTTGGTTTTGGAAGAATCGGGAGAGCTGTAGCTCAAATTGCAGTTGCTTTCGGTATGAAAGTATTAGCATTTGATGAATATAGGGATGTGAATTTAGTTAGTGATGATATAAAGTATGTAGATTTAGATGAATTGTTTAGAGAATCTGACGTAATAAGTCTACATTGTCCATTATTTGAAAATACAAAAGGAATAATAAATGCAAGTTCAATTAAGAAAATGAAAGATGGAGTTATGATTATCAATACGTCGAGAGGTCCTTTAATAGAAGAATCTGATTTAGCAGAGGCATTAAATAACGGGAAAGTGGGCGGTGCTGCAGTGGATGTCGTATCCTCTGAGCCTATTAATAGTGATAATGCCTTACTTTTTGCTAAGAATTGTATTATTACTCCTCATATTTCCTGGGCACCGAAGGAATCGAGGAAAAGGCTAATGGATATCGCCTTAGATAACTTAAAAAGCTATCTTGAAGATCATCCAATCAACGTAATAAATAATTAATATTAATTGATAGGAGTGAATTATAGGTGAGTACAGATCAACAAACAATTAAGGAATTAATCGCTAGAGCTAGAAAAGCACAAGAAATTGCAGAAGGTTTTTCTCAAAGGAAAGTGGATGAATTAGCAGCGGCAATTATATATAAACTCTCGAGACCTGAGTTAGCAAGGGAATTAGCTGTTCAATGTGTAGAAGAAACTGATATAGGAAATATTGAATCAAAAATAGCAAAATTGACTCAAAAAATGCCTGCAGTATTTTATCAAATAAAATCTCAAAAAACAGTTGGAGTTATTGAAGAAGACTTGGAAATGGGAATTCAAAAAATAGCTAAACCATTAGGTGTAATTGCTGCTTTGGTACCAAGCACTAATCCTGAAGCAACACCAATTTTTAAAGGTGTACTTGGATTAAGAGCTAGGAATGCAGTTATTTTTGCTCCCCATCCAATAAGTAAACAAACTACTATGAAAGTAACGAATATTATGCGTGAAATATTGGAGAAAAATGGAGCTCCAAAAGATTTATTTATTTGTATTGATAAACCATCAAAATCTCTTTCTCAAGAACTCATGGCACAAGCTGATATAACAATGGCTACGGGAAGTGGTGACATGGTGAGGGCGGCGTATAGTTCTGGAAAGCCAGCATATGGTGTAGGTGCAGGAAATGCGGTTGTAATCGTAGACGAAACTGCTGACCTTCATGATGCAGCTGAAAAAATCAGGATTGGAAAAACAGGGGATAACGCTTCTGGATGTTCAGCTGAAAATTCTTTAGTAATTCATGAGAGTATCTATGAGGAAATGCTAAGTCTCCTTCAAGAACAAGGAGGATATTTGGTATCTTCTGAAGAGAAAGAAAGATTGAAAGAAACGATGTGGATTGATGGGCATCTTTCAAGAGATATTGTAGCGAAACCAGTTGATAGAATTGCTTCACTGGCCAAAATAGAAATTCCAACTGAAGCTAAATTTTTAATGGTGAAAGAAACAGGTGTTGGAAAAGATTATCCTTTTTCTGGAGAAAAAATGTCATTGGTCTTAACAATCTATAAGTATAGTGATTTTGATGAAGCGGTGGATAAAGTCAATAAAATAACCCAATACTCAGGTTTAGGACATTCATGTGGTATTCATTCAAATAACAACGACCATATTTTGAAGTTAGCTCTAAATACAAAAACTACCAAAGTAATAGTGAGGCAACCACATGGTGCTGCAAATAGTGGTAATTGGTTTAATGGTCTTGCAAATACCTTCTCTTTAGGCTGTGGTACATGGGGAGGAAACATTGTTTCAGAAAATGTAACTCAAAAACACTATATGAATACAACTTGGGTGGCGAGGCCAATTGATAGAAAGCCAGCTTCTGAGGAAGAAATATTTGGTGACCTATTGAAATCTGTTGTATTGGTATAGAAAGGAGAAATACCATTATGTATAATTTCCAGCTTAAACCATCTATACATGAGTTTGAATCACTAGGCGAATTTGTTGAGAACTTTCAAGTGAATTCAAATGATACGATTTTTACTGAAAAATTTCTGTATGAAAAATATATGAAAGGTAAGGTAGACTGTAATTTTCTTTTTCAAGATGATTACGGTCTTGGGGAGCCAAGTGATATTGTCATAGATAAAATATTGAAAGATATTTACGGTAAGCCGATTAAAAGAATTATTGGTATAGGAGGAGGATCGATTTTAGATATATCAAAACTTCTTGCAATTCAAGATGCTACTACAACTGAAGACATTTTCGATGAAAAAATCCCATTGGTGCGGGATAAAGAATTGGTATTGATTCCTACTACTTGTGGAACAGGTTGTGAAGTTACCTGTGTATCAGTTGTTGATATGAGTAAAAGGAAAACCAAAATAGGAAAAAGAATTGAAGCTAACTTTGCTGATTCAGCAGTACTAATTGAAGAACTTTTAGATAGTATCCCTGAGAAAGTATTCTTGTTTAGTTCTGTTGATGCTCTTATTCACGCAATGGAGATTTTTGTAGCTCAAACTGGAAATCCTTATAACGATGTTTTTTGTAAATCGGCTATAGAAATAATTTTATCGCATTATAAAAAACTAGTTAAAGATGGAATTGAAACTAGATTTGAGTATATGAATGAATTCTTGAGAGCTAGCACATTTGCTGGGATCGCTCTATCTAACACCGCATGCGGTGCAGTTCATGCATTTGCAATGCATTTTGGAAGTGTCCATCACGTAGCTCATGGTGAATCTAACACGAGGTTTCTAACTAGTGTATTTAACAAGTATGCTGAAATTTCTCCAAATGGTAAATTACAAGATCTATCAAACATTATTAATGAGACTTTAGAAATAGATACTGATATTGAAGGTTCTTTTCTTGCCCTAGAGGAATTAATCAATCACCTTATTCCTAAGAAAAGATTACGAGAATACGGGGTAAAAAGTGAAGATATAGAAGACTATGTTGACAAAGTTATAGAAGGCCAACAGAGATTATTAAAAAATAATTTTGTCCCGTTGTCTCGTAATGATTTGATTAGTATTTTTAACAAAGCTTATTAGTTAGGAGGCTGGAACTTGGAAAGAAAAAAAGTTGAGATTATCGAGGTAGGGCCAAGAGATGGTTTTCAGAATGTAAGTAGCTTTATCCCTACGGAAATTAAATTAGAGACAATTGATCGATTAATTAATGCTGGTTTGAAAAATATTCAAATTACATCCTTTGTATCTCCAAAGGCAATTCCTCAAATGAAGGACGCAGAAAAAGTGACAAAAAAATGTTTAGAGAAATATCCACATTCCAAATTATTCGCTTTAGTACCAAATTTATTTGGTGCTAAAGCAGCGGTCGAATGTGGCCTTACTGAATTAACGTATGTTATATCAGTAAGTGAAACTCATAATCGAAAAAATGTAAAAAGAACACATCATGAATCCTTCAATGAATTAGAAGAAATTCTAAATATATTTCCAGAGATAAAAATCAATTTAGATGTTGCCACTACATTTGGATGTCCCTATGAAGGTGAGTTTTCCATCGAAACAATTATGACGTTTTTGGAAAGGGCTTACAATATAGGGATTAGATCATTTAACTTATGTGATACTGTAGGTTTAGCATATCCATCGTTGATTAGAACTGTAGTCACAAATGTTTTAGCTAAGTATTCTGATTGTGAAATTCAAATCCATATTCATGATACTAGAAACATGGGAATTGTAAATTCACTTACTGCTGTTGAATGTGGAATTAATAAAATTCAAACCGCTCTAGGGGGACTAGGTGGATGTCCGTTTGCTCCAGGTGCTTCTGGAAATACCTCCACAGAAGACTTTGTTTATATGCTAAATAAGATGGGTTATAACACAGGGATCGATAGTGAATTAGTTCTCAACGCGGCAAAGTATTTGAAAGAAAACGTGGAAGGTAATTACAGTGGACATCATATTTTCATTGATAAAAACAAAGTATCTACTCAATAACATTTAACTTGGATCCTTGTTCTTATCTATCTACTAAAATAGTGACTAAAAAACATATTATTGAATTACTTTGAATAGGGAAGGTGAAAAATGGTGAAAAAAAGTATTCGTAAGAAATTATATTTTGTAATCTTATTAATTTTTGTATTGCTACTAACTGCGTGCGGTGGTGGTTCAACGTCAACTAGTGGAGAAGGTAGCGGTGATAAGATTACTTTTAAATTTGGACATGTGCTTGCTCCTGATCATCCATATAATTTAGCTGCGGAAAAGTTTAAAGAAGTATTAGAAAGTAATGCACCACAAGAGGTTCAAGTTGAAATATTTCATAGTGCTCAATTAGGGAGTGAACGTGATTTAACAGAAGGACTTCAACTTGGGACAGTGGATATTGCAATTGCACCGGGTACAATTGGATCATTTGAGCCTAAAATGGGTGTACTAGATCTCCCATACATTTTCAGAGATCGTGAACATGCTTATAAGGTGCTAGATGGTGAAATTGGGCAAGAATTAGCTGCGGACCTTCCAGCATCAGATTTAAGACTTCTGTCTTATTGGGAGAATGGTTTTCGACAAATTTCCAACAGTCAAAAACCAATTAACACACCAGAGGATCTAAAAGGCATTAAAATAAGAGTTCCAGAAAACAGTATTTATGTAGATACTTTTAAAGAATGGGGAGCAAATGTTACTACTATGGCATTTGGAGAACTTTATACTGCTCTTCAACAAAAAGCAGTTGATGGGCAGGAAAACCCATTGGCCTTAATTTATACAAATAAATTTTATGAAACACAAGAATATTTATCAATGACTGGACATTTTTATGGACCAGCACAAGTTCTAATTTCAGAAAAGAAATGGCAGAGTCTATCACCTGAAATGCAGGAGGCTGTACAAAAGGCGGTAGATGAGGCTAGAGATTTTGAACGTCAACTACTAAATGATAAGGATAACGAGTATCTAGAAAACTTGAAGTCTGAAGGTATGAAAGTAAATGAAGTTGACGTAGAAGCATTTCAAAAAGCTTCTGAACCTGTATGGGAGATGTATAGTGAGGAGTTTGGAGATTTAATTGAGAGAATCCAAGCTGTAGAATAACAAAATAACAATACAGAGGATTAGCAGTTCCTCTGTATTGCTTATTAGGGGGAACACTTTTGAGAAAACTATTAAAAAAATTAGACAAAATAGAAGAATATGTCTTAATCGTAGCATTTCCACTAATGCTCCTTTTTGTATTTTCTGCCACTATTTTTCGTTACTTTCAATTAGGGTCTCTTACCTGGGCAGATGAAGCTTCACGATATCTTATGATATGGCTAGCCTTTGCTGGAATTGGATTAGGATTTAAGAAAAATGCTCATTTAGGATTAAGTTTTTTTGTCAATAGATTTTCAAAATTTGGTCAAAAAATATTATATTTTATTCGTGCGATCGCAATCCTTGTTTTTGGAGGATTATTATCGTACTTCACTATTCTGATCTTAATTAATCAAACTCAGAATGGTCAATTGTCACCGGTAATGGGGATACCTATGTGGCTTGTTTATTTAGCTTTGCTATTTGGTTCAACTATGATGATTATAAGAACATTGCAACTTACAATAGTAAGTTTGAAAATGAAGGATATTAATTCAGATGGTGAGGGGGGAGATATAATATGATCACATTAGTTTTATTATTAAGCCTGGGAATATTGTTATTACTTAATGTCCCGATAGGCGTAAGTCTAGGGCTGGCAACTTTTTTAACTATTTTTGCCAATACTCTATCAATTCCTTTAACTGTTATTCCGCAAAAAATGTTAACTTCTATTGACTCCTTCCCATTTATGGCTATACCGTTCTTTATGTTTGCTGGAACAATTATGCAAGCTGGGGGAATATCAAGACGTCTAATCAATTTCGCAAAATGCCTCGTAGGTGCACTTCCTGGGGGGCTAGGAATTATCAGTGTTTTCTCCTCGGCATTTTTTGGGGCGATATCAGGATCAAATGCTGCAACCGTAGCTGCAATAGGTAAAATTATGATACCTTCGATGGAGAAAGAAAAATATCCAAAAGATTATGCTAGTGCAGTTGTGTCTGCAGCTGGAACATTAGGCGTTGTTGTACCTCCGAGTGTTCCGATGATAACATATGGTGTCATAAGTGGAGTTTCGATTGGCTCTCTATTTTTAGCAGGTATCATTCCTGCAATACTTATGGTTTTAGCATTAAGTATAGCTATAATATATTTTGCCAATAAACATAACTTGCCTAAAGGGAGATTTTCATTCAGGCAATTAGGTAAATCTTTTATCGATGCTATATTTGCAATATTAATGCCAGTAATAGTCTTAGGTGGTATTTACGGAGGGTACTTTACACCAACTGAAGCGGCTGCTGTAGCGTGTATATATGCGATAATTATTACTTTTGTAGTGTACCGTGAAATCAAAATATCTGACCTCAAAAAAATAATTGTTGATTCAGGTCAATCTACTGCAATTGTCTTTTTTGTGATCGCTACATCAAGTGCGTTTTCTTGGCTTCTTACTTCTGAAAGGATACCTGATACTATAGCGTCAGGAATTTTAGGTATCTCAGATAATGCAATAATCATTCTTCTGGCAATTAATCTTATGTTGATCGTATTTGGAGTTTTTCTAGAAACAAATGCGATAATATTACTTTTAACACCTATTCTATTACCGATAGCAGCTCAGATCGGTTTAGACCCAATAGTCTTAGGTATCATTTTGGTTGTGAATACTTCAATTGGAATGATCACTCCGCCAATGGCATTAAATATAGTTATAGCATCTGGAATAAGTGGTGCATCAATAGAGAGTATAAGTAGAAAAGTCACTCCATTTTTTATTATGTTATTTATAGTGGTGTTGTTGATAACATATATTCCAAGTCTTATTACGTACTTACCAAATATTCTTGGGAATGTTTAGAATATAAATATGGTAAAAAGTATAAAAAAATTGTATACCCAAAATATCTTGATTGGTATAACGGCGGCTTTTATAGCATGTACGGGTCCAGTTATCTTTATCATAGATGCTGCTGATTCAATGGGCTATAGTGAAAGAGAATTAATATCTTGGGTGGCATCTATTTATACTTTTGGAGGTATAGCAAGTTTCTTGTTGACGATGTACTTTAAGATGCCACTAATTGGTGCACACTCATTAGCAGCGGTTGCGTTTATTGGTGCCTCTGCTGTGCACTATTCATTATCTGAACTAGTCGGTAGCTTTGTTATTTCAGGTATCATTATTATTATAATTGGGACAACAAATCTGTTTAATAAATTGATTAAATATTTACCAGTACCTCTAATCGATGCAATGCTAGCTGGATTATTAATGAACTACATGTTCAAGGTTATACCTGCGATAACAGAACTTCCAATAGTTGGATTTAGTGCAGTTGTTGGTTTTTTTCTAACTCCATTATTATCAAAACAAATACCAAGATTTATAGGGGCTCTTTTCACAGGAACAGTAGCATTACTTATCGTATATCAACCCTTTTATGTCGAGTCAATTCAAGTAATATTTCCTGAATTAATTACACCAAGCTTTTCTTTTGTAAGTATTATTTCTCTATCGATTCCGATGGTATTTCTAATCTTGAGTAATGATACTGCTGTGGCGTTATCTTCATTAAAAAGAAATGGTTATGATCCTCCGATCTCAAAAACTATCATAGTGTCTGGGGTCTTCACGACCATTGCTAGCTTTTTTGGAGGGCATGCCGCAGGAGTTGGTGGAATGACCACCGCATTATGTAGTAGTCCGGAAGTTGGTGCTAAGGAAAAGAGATATCAAGCAGCGATAGTTGGTAGTATATTAATTATGCTGTTTGGTCTCTTTGCTTGGTTTACTGTTCCGTTGATTGTAGTTTTACCAAATTCCTATATTTCTATAATTGCTGGGTTTTCCTTGATTGGTGTTTTAACATCGAGTATCCATTCTTCATTTAAGGATAGTAAATTTTATTACTCAGCAACATTTACTTTTATAATTTCATTATCAGGAATTTCAGCATTTCAAATTTCCTCTGCTGTTTGGGCATTGATAGTAGGATTTATTACTATGAAGATTTTAAAAGAGGGGCAATCGAATGAAATTTCAGATCCGCAATTAGCAAAAAAATCAAAGGGAATTTGAGAAGTACTTACTTTGATAATATGAGAGTATTTATGTTCTGTAATTGAGAACTCGATTTATAATCAAAGAATATATTTTATAACAAAAAGAAGGCTATTCATTTAGCCTTCTTTTTGTTATAAATCACATTTACTTTAAATTAATTGAATTTATAGGAAGAAAACATCTTCTTCTCTTATAAACTTCAAATTACCTTTTAACTCCTGCCTGTGCACAAGAAGTACGTTCTACAATTGTTGGTGTTAATGTTCGATTCGGTGGAATGTTACTAGGTTCATTAATATAGCTTAATAACGTTTCCACCATATTTTGAGCAATTTGCTCAACGGGTACTCCGACACTTGTTAAAGGAATCTCCATATTATCCATTTGAGGGATATTGTCATAACTAATGACAGACATATCCTTTGGAATTATATAATTAGCCTGTCTTAGTGCATGGACAACCCCAGAACTAATATCGTAACTAGTTCCAATGATGGCAGTTGGCTTACAGGTTGATTTTAAAAGTCGGTTTGTTGCCATAAAACCATCATACCACTCAAGACCACCTGTATTAATCAAGTTGTGACTACTGACTTTTAGTCCGAATTGTTTCATCGCTTGTTGGAACCCGTGATATTTTTCAATTTGTCTTTCATCAAGGGGGGTAAAATCACCCAAAAAGGCAATGTTCTCATGGCCTAGGTTATATAAGTATTCAACAGCTAAATTCATTGCTTGTCGATAATTTACGTCAATGATAGGAAAAGACTTATCTTTACTAACCCCATAAGACACCCCAGGCATAGGGAAAGAGCTCGGCATCTCAACGTTATGATCATTAAACACAATGACACCATCTACTTGAAAACGTTTAAACATTTCAATGGAATTATGGATAGAGTTAATAGAAAGAATCATAGAATAGTTATTCATGCTGATGACTTCGTTGAGCTTCGTTACTAAGGCAGAAGGTGCAACTCGTTCTAAAGTTGGCCAAATTAGTCCGATGACATTTGATTGTTTATTCACAAGTCTACGAGCAGCGTAATTGGGTTCATACCCTAATTCCTTTGCTTTATTGATAATTTTTTCTTTTGTTTCTGGTTTGACAAGTGGACTATCATTTAATGCCTTAGATACAGTTGAATAACTAACACCTATTTGATTTGCAAGATCTTTTATTGTTATCGTCATATGAGCCACCAAGTTTTTATAGTATTTATATTACTAATGTTATAAAATAATAACGTTGTTAAAAATACCCTTTAAATATGTTGATACCATTATTTTTACAGTAAACAGATAAAATGTCAACGTTCTCATTCATAAAATATACACTTTTAATTATTAAAAAAAGGTTGAAAAAGATGTTTTTATTAGATAGAATAAATTTTGAAATAACAACGTTGTTAATTTAAAGGAAAAATGGTTAAAAAAGTAGAGATAGTGAAAACTCTTTATTTTTTTACATCTGATGAAAGCGGTTCCTAATTGTGACGAAATAATGAAAATTACATGATTAATAACTGCTTCTATTTTTCGTAGTAGCTATAGTCGAAATCTTCTTAATTAAAACTCTATTAGAGGGGGAAATGTTATGAAAATGAAAAAATTATTATCTATCGCAGCAACAGGAGTATTGTCTCTATCATTATTAGCAGCTTGTTCGTCTGAAAGTGGTGGGAATGAAAATTCAAATGCGGATAGCGAAAAGGCTGTATCATTACGATTAGCACACAACCAACCAGAGGACCATCCAATTCATACTTCATTAATGGAATTTTCAAAGCTTACTGATGAAAATTCTGAAGGAAATGTGAAAATTGAGGTTTTTCCAAATGGTCAATTGGGACAAGAACGTGACGTGATTGAACTTGTTAAGTCGGGTACACTTGATATGGCAAAAGTAAGTGCTGGTGCACTAGAGGCTTTTGATGAAAATTTCACTATTTTTTCACTTCCATATGTTTTTCAAAGTCAAGAGCATTACTATAACGTAATGGATAATAGTGAAGCAGTTCAAGAAATTTTCGAAGGAACTAGAGATGATGGTTTTGTAGGTATCGGTTGGTATGATTCAGGTCAACGTAGTATTTATACAACAGATAAAAAAGTAGAATCTCCTGCTGATATGAAAGGTTTGAAAATTCGTGTACAAGAAAGCCCAACTTCAATTTCAATGATTGAAGCAATGGGTGGAGCACCAACTCCAATGTCATTCGGTGAAGTGTATACATCTCTTCAACAGGGTGTATTAAACGGCGCTGAGAACAATGAAACAGCATTAACAAACAATAAGCATGGTGAAGTATCTAAAGCTTACACTTACACAGAGCACCAATATGTTCCAGATGTATTAATTATTAGTACGAAAGTGTTAGATAAGTTATCAGAGGACCAATTGAAAGCGATTCAAGATGCGTCGAAGGCTTCATCTGAAAGTCATAAAGGTGTTTGGGCAGAAGCGGTTGAAAAGTCAATAAAAGAATCAGAAGAAATGGGCGTAACATTCTATACAATTGATAAGCAAGCTTTCATTGATGCTGCAACTCCACTTCATGAGGAATATAAAGAGAAAAGTGCAGAAAACCAAAAGTTTTTTGATGATTTCCAAAGTTACATTAAATAAGTAGAGAATTCGATGGGCCTTTATTTTCTACCCTTATTAGGTGAAAAAAAGGCCCTTAAAAATATATAAGTGGGTGACGGTCCTATGAAAAAAATCGTGGATGGGCTTACAGCATTTTTAACCTGTTCATTAATGATTGTGATGGTCCTTGTTGCATGTTGGCAAGTGTTTACTAGATTTGTGTTAGGGTCTCCTAGTACGGTGTCGGAAGAGTTTCTGAGATATGCCTTGATTTGGTTGACCATGATTGGTTCTGCGTATGCTTATGGAAAAAAGAAGCATTTGGCCGTTATCTTTGTTGCTCGTAAAATTCCAGAAAAATACCAAATTTTTGTTAACTTGATTGTTGAGGCATTCGTTCTATTATTCATCGTTGTGATTCTTCTCTTCGGAGGATCAAAAGCTTATCAAAACGCAGTGGGCCAAGTGTCATCTGCTTTAGGTATACCAATGGAGTATTTATATTTAAGTTTGATTGTGTCAGGGGTTTTATTCCTTTTCTATTCTGTTCTCAATTTAGCAGAATATTTCAAGAAACATAAAAAACTTTCACAAATCAACTAAATGAAATGGACATCTTTTAGATTCGATTCTATTGATAGGGAGTGACACTATGGCTTTGCAGGCGGGTCTTGTATTAGTTCTTGTATTTATCATTATGCTTGTTCTAAGCGTGCCAATTTCGGTAAGTATTGTTATTGCTTCGATGGCAGCTATTTTAACCGTTTTGCCAATGGATATGGCAATCTTTACGGCTTCACAGAAAGTGGTAACTGGACTTGATAGTTTTACCTTGTTAGCTGTACCTTTCTTTATTCTCTCGGGAATCTTAATGAATAATGGGGGGATTGCTGAACGACTAATCAATTTTGGGAAAATTCTAGTGGGAAGAATGCCAGGTTCCTTGGCGCATACAAATGTGGTGGGGAATATGCTTTTCGGCTCTCTTTCAGGTTCATCGGTTGCGGCTGCAGCAGCGATTGGTGGGGTTATGGGACCTTTGCAAAAGAAAGAAGGGTATGACCCGAAATTCTCAGCTGCTGTCAATATTGCTTCAGCGCCAACTGGATTAATTATTCCTCCAAGTGGAACATTGATCATCTATTCTTTAGTATCTGGAGGAACGTCAGTAGCTGCTCTTTTTATTGCTGGATATCTACCGGGAATTTTATGGGGACTAGCTTGTATGGTTGTTGGTTTTATTATTGCGAAACGTAGAAAATACCCTGTCTCTGAAAGAGTACCTTTTAAGGTAGCGGTTAAAACGTTTATCGATGCAATCCCTAGTTTAATGCTGATTGTTATTGTGATCGGCGGAATATTAGGTGGGTACTTTACGGCGACTGAAGCATCAGCTGTTGCTGTTGCTTATACATTTATTTTGGCTATGGCGTACCGTGCAGTTAAAATAGTTGATCTTCCGAAAATTATTATGGAGGCAGTTCAGATCACGTCTGTTATCATGCTTCTTGTAGCAGCTTCTTCCGTAATGTCATGGGTTATGGCGTTTACTGGAATTCCAACGGCAATTAGTGAATTTATTATGGGGATTTCTGATAACCCAATTATTATTCTTTTGATCTTAAACATTTTCTTATTGTTTATTGGAACATTTATGGATATTACACCAGCGGTACTAATATTTACACCGATTTTCTTACCGATTGTCACATCGTTTGGAATGGATCCGATTCATTTTGGAATCTTGCTTGTTCTAAACTTGAGTATCGGGAATATCACACCTCCTGTTGGCAGTGCCCTTTTTGTTGGTGCAAGTATTGCCAATTTAGATTTAGAGGATGTTATTAAACCGATGTTACCGTTCTATGCAGCGATCATTATTGTATTGCTACTAGTGACTTATATACCGGAAATAAGTATGTTTTTACCGAAATTAGCTGGATATTAATAAGTTTAGAAACTTGAAATATTTGAAAATACTCATTACACATGTAATGCTAGTTGACTATAAATAGAGGTGAGCAAATGTCTTTAAGAGAAACTTATCCATTTCAGCATGTTGATAAAAGAAATAACACAATTACATTTCAATTGGAAAATTCTAATGTAATGGCAAGAGTGTTTGTGCTAGAACAGGATCTGATTCGAGTGATGATGACCCAAGGGAATGACCCTAAGATTAAAAATACGTGGCTTGTTGCACCTGGCATGGACGATGTTCCCTTAAATGGAAGAGATCGCTTTGACCTTTCTCCATTTTCATTGCCGGAATTTCAAGTTCAAGAAAGCGAACACCAATTTGCGATTGAAACTGAAAAGGTTAGACTGCAGATTCAATTAGACGGATTTAAGATTACTTGGTTCGCAAAAGATGAAGATGGAAATGTTCAACAAATTGCAGCTGACCGTCCTACTCAAGCTTATAACTTTGATGGTTCATTAGGAGAAGGGATTTACCATTATTTACAGCGTACAAATGATGAACAGTATTTTGGACTCGGTGAGAAAGCTGGAGAAATGGATCGTTATGGGAAACGTTATAGAATGCTTAGCGTGGATCCGATGGGCTATGACGCTCAACATACAGATCCGTTGTATAAGCATATTCCGTTCTATATCACGCGGAATAAGCAATCAAACGTCTCATTTGGCATCTTCTATGATAATATGGCCCAAAGCATTTTTGATATGGGCAATGAGATGGATAACTACCATGGTTGGTATCGTTACTATCAATCTTTCGATGGGGATTTAGATTACTACATTATACTAGGTCCTGAAGTGAAAGATGTTGTAAAAAAATACTCTTGGCTAACTGGAAAAACCATTTTTGCTCCTAAGTGGAGTTTTGGTTACTCTGGTTCCACGATGACATACACAGATGCACCTGACGCTCAAAACCAACTAAAAAAATTCATTGAAGAATGTGAAGAACATGATATTATCTGTGATTCCTTTCAATTATCTTCTGGATACACATCAATCGGTGATAAACGTTATGTATTCAACTGGAATACGGACAAGTTTCCGGATGCAAAAGGTTTTATCAACGAATACCATGAAAAAGGTGTTCGACTTTGTGCCAATATTAAGCCTGCGTTATTAAAGGATCATCCTGTTTTTAATGAATTGAAAGAGAAAAAGATGTTCATTATGGATGGTGCTGATGCTCCTGAAATTGTACAGTTTTGGGATGAAGTTGGTTCTTACGTAGATTTTACGAATGAAGAGTCTGTTAAGTGGTGGAAACAACAAGTTACCAAACAGCTATTAGAATATGGAATTGATTCGACGTGGAACGATAACAATGAATTTGAAGTTTGGTCAAAGGACGCAACGGTGAATGGATTTGGGGAAAGACTAAACTTTGAATCTGTACGTTCTCTTCAGCCGCTTCTGATGATGAAAGCATCTTATGAGGCGCAAAGAGAATTTGCTCCTGAAATTAGACCTTATTTAATATCAAGATCTGGAAGTCCTGGGATGCAGCGTTATGTACAAACATGGTCAGGTGATAATTATACGAGTTGGAAATCTTTAAAGTACAACATTAAGATGGGTCTCGGGTTAAGTCTCTCTGGTATTTATAATATTGGTCATGATATTGGCGGATTCTCAGGGATGGCTCCTGAGCCAGAATTACTCGTAAGATGGGTGCAAAATGGGGTTTTCCATCCGCGTTTCACTATTCATTCTTGGAATGATGACAAATCGGTCAATGTCCCATGGATGTATAAAGAAACAACAGGGCTTATCCGCGATCTAATAAAGTTCAGACATCGGATTACGCCTTACTTATATACAGCTTTATACAATGCTCATGAAAACTATGAGCCGATTCTTCGACCTACTTTCTATGAATTTGAAAGTGATACTAAAACATTTGAAGAGAACGATGACTTCATGTTAGGTGAATCTATGCTTGTTGCTTCGGTTGTGGAGAAGGGCCAGACGGAAAGACCGGTATATTTACCAAAGTATGAGGGTGGTTGGTATAACTTCCATACGTCTGAGTGGTATGAGGGAGGTCATACTGTTATAGTTCCTGCGCCGTTAGAATACAATCCTTTATTGATTAAAGGAGGAAGTATTATTCCGATAAATGATGCCTACTCTTCATTTGAAGGTAAAGAAAAAGATGAGAGAGGATTCTTGTTATTCCCGCATAAAGAAACAGGAGCAGCTTTCTTCAAACTTTATGAGGACGATGGAATATCAGCTAATTATCAAGAAAACCATACCTTTGTTTCACTGCAAATGAATGTTGATTCTGAATCAATTCAGGTAAGTTATAAGATTGAAGGGGAGTACAAACTTCCTTACGATGCAATTCGCTTTTATTTGCCAAAATACGAACAACGAAAACTGTATGTAAATGGACAGAAAATAGACCAAGTTGATGGTGGGTATTCTGTAGTCTTATAAATCATCCAAGCCTCAAGTGATGCTTAATCTCTTGAGGCATTAACGTTTTTTGGATAAGCGGCCATTTAAATACGAAAGTAACGGAGGTTAATATGAAGTTTTTAACGGATGATTTTCTATTAAACACAGAAAGCGCAAAAGTACTATATCACGATTATGCGAAACAAATGCCTATTTACGATTATCATTGTCACTTAAGTCCGAAGGAAATAGCCGAAGATAAACGATTCAATAATATAACGGAAGTATGGTTAAATGGGGACCATTATAAATGGCGTGCGATGAGAGCATTTGGTATTGAGGAAAAATATATAACTGGCGAAAGTGATGACAAAGAGAAATTTCATAAGTGGATACAAACGATTCCTTATACGATGGGAAATCCTTTGTATCATTGGGCTCATTTGGAGTTAAGTCGTTATTTTAATTATACTGATGCCGTTAAAGAGGAAAATTGGGAAGAGATTTGGGAGCACTGTAATCAAGTTGTTCAGTCTGAAGATTTTTCGGTGAGGAATTTGATAAAAAAAAGCAATGTAAAGGTTATTGGGACTACAGACGATCCGGTTGATACATTGGAATATCATAAGCTAATTGCTGAAAATGAGGATATCGATACGAAAGTTCTTCCGTCTTTCCGTCCAGATAAAGGGCTTGATATTCGAAAGCCGACCTTTAAAGAATATATGACTCATTTGGGACAAGCGGCAAATATGGACATTAACGGCTATGGCGACTTTTTAAAGGCGCTAGAGAACAGGGTTCAATACTTCCATGAACACGGCTGTCGAATTTCTGACCACGGGTTTGAGTATTTACCGTATAGTGAGTCAACATTAGAGGAATTAAAAGTTATTTTTACAAAAGCCCTAAATGGTGAATCGATAACGAAAGAAGAAGAAGACAAACATAAAACGTATACGTTGAGATTCTTAGGTGAGCTATACCATAAATTTGGTTGGGCTATGCAATTGCATATTGGACCGATTCGAAATAACAACACAAGAATGTTCAATTTATTAGGAGCGGATGCTGGTTTTGATTCTATTAATGACTTTGAACTTGCACGTCCCCTTAATCAATTTTTAGATAGCCTGGAAATTAACAACACTTTGCCTAAAACAATCGTTTATACATTGAACCCTATGCATAATGAATTGATTGCTAGTACGATTGGGAATTACCAATCAAGTGAGATAAAGGGGAAAGTCCAGTTTGGAACTGGCTGGTGGTACAATGACCAAAAAGAAGGCATGATTGAACAGATGAAAGCACTAGCAAATGCTGGTCTCTTAAGCCTGTTTGTTGGGATGTTAACAGATTCACGGAGTTTCCTATCCTATACAAGACATGAGTATTTTAGAAGGATTCTCTGTCAGTTATTTGGTAATTGGATTGAAGAAGAGGAGCTACCTCGTGACTATGAATTTGTCGGTAAAATCATACAGGATATCTCTTTTAATAATGCAAACAGATATTTTTCTACTAAGGTAGAGAGGTAGTTATTAATCAATCAATTTCGATAGTAAGACTACGACTAATTCGTGAGGTAGATATGTAATGAAAAAAAAGATTTTAACAATAGGAGAGGCGATGGGTTTATTTGTCGCGGATGAAGTTGGAGAGCTTGAGGATGTTAAGAAGTTTACGAGATCCATTGCTGGAGCGGAACTAAATGTTAGTGTGGGACTGGCTCGATTAGAACATGATGTATATTATGCAACCCAAGTGGGAGATGATCCCCTTGGAAAATCAATTAAAAAGTATATTGAAAAAGAGAACATCAATAGCCATTTTGTTTTTCAAAGTGATGAGTACTTAACCGGACTGCAAATCAAAGAAAAAGTATTGACTGGTGATCCGCATGTAGCGAACTTTCGAAAAAGTAGTGCTGCAACGAAGCTCAACGTAGAAAAAATAGAGAAAATCAATTTCTCTACCTTTGATTACATTCATCTTAGCGGGGTCTTTTTGGCATTGTCACCTGAAACAAAGGCTGTGTCCCATTTTTTCGCTGAGGAAGGTAGAAAAAATGGAGCGTACATTACTTTTGATCCAAACCTTCGACCGCATTTATGGAACAGTGAGGAAGAAATGGTCAAGAGCATAAATGAATTAGCTGCAAAATCTGATGTTGTTCTCCCTGGTATTTCAGAAGGAAAGATTCTAACTGGTTACACTGAACCAGAAGAGATTGCCGATTTCTATTTAACAGGAAACACAAAACTCGTTGTGATTAAGCTTGGTGAGAAGGGTGCTTATGTTAAAGGGAAGGAATATGAGGGGAAATACATTAAAGGCTTTAAAGTAGAAGAGATTGTAGATACGGTTGGAGCTGGAGATGGATTTGCGGTCGGAATTGTAAGTGGGTTGGCAGAAGGCTTATCGATTGAAAATACGGTCATTCGAGGAAATGCCATTGGAGCAATTCAACTTATGTCATCAAGTGATAATGAAGGTTTGCCATCTCGAGATAAGCTAGAAAAATTTATTCAAACGTCCGATTGATATTTTTTGTAAATAAAGCAAATGCTCAATTTATCACATGAGACGATTAATGATGCTAGGAAGGGTAGGAATAAAAAATGAAAAAACTCAATACATTGCAGCAGATCTCTAATAATGCAGTGGTAGCAGTGATACGGGCCGATTCTTCTGAGGAAGCAATCCTTATTTCAAAAGCTTGTATTGAAGGAGGCATTACCTGTGTAGAGATTACGTATACTACGCCCGATGCTGATGCGGTAATTAAGAGTTTAGTAGCTGAATATAAAAATGATCCAACCGTTGTTGTTGGAGCAGGTACTGTATTGGACGAAACGACAGCCAGACTAGCAATTATGGCTGGATCAGAATTTGTGGTTAGTCCTGCCTTTAATAAAGAGGTAGCTCTTCTCTGTAATTTATATGCGATTCCGTATATGCCTGGATGTATCACGATTAAGGAAATGCAAGAAGCATTAACTTACGGGGTGGATGTCATTAAGCTATTCCCAGGAAGTGCAGTTGGTCCTGATTTTGTAAAGGCTGTAAAAGCGCCGTTACCACAAATTAATATTATGCCAACAGGTGGAGTTAGCCTTAACAATATTCAAGAATGGATCGACAATGGCTGTGTAGCTGTTGGTATTGGAGGCAACTTAGTTAATGCTGCGAAGGCTGATGGAGATTATACAAAAGTGACTGATTTAGCTCGACAGTACGTTGAAAAAGTGAAACAAACAAGAAAAAGCCAAAATTAATAAAATTATTTTTTGATAAATTTTGTATATAATTTTCAAGAAAAATTAATTATGAAACATAGCTAATACATTGAGGAGTGGATTTAGATGAACATGTCATGGAGATGGTACGGTGAAGGCAATGATTCAATTACCCTTGATCATATTCGCCAAATACCAGGTGTAAAAGGAATTGTTTGGTCTTTACATGATAAAGTTGCTGGTGAAGTATGGGAAATGGAAAGAATTCAAGAGGTTGCTGACCAAATTCGTAGCAAGGGTTTTAGCCCAGAAGTTGTTGAAAGTGTAAATGTTCACGACGATATTAAAATTGGTTTGCCAAGCCGAGATAAGTATATTGATATTTATATCGATACCATTAAGAAATTATCTAAAGTAGGTGTAAAAGTAATTTGCTATAATTTCATGCCAGTATTCGACTGGACAAGAACTGAATTATATAAGGAACTTCCAGACGGTTCAAATGCATTGTTTTATGAAAAAGCTGCCATTACAGATGATCCAAAAGAAATGGTTAATCGAATTCTTGAAGGTGCTGGCGAATTTACGATGCCTGGATGGGAACCTGAACGTTTGGAAAAGCTAGATGATTTATTTAAATCTTATGAAGGAGTAACGGATGATATCCTTTTCGATAACTTGAAATACTTCCTTGAAAGAGTGATTCCTGTTTGTGAAGAATACGATGTGAAAATGGCCATTCATCCTGATGATCCAGCTTGGCCTATTTTTGGGTTACCACGTATCATTCGCAACAGAGACTATATTCGTAGATTTCTTAATCTAGTTGATAGTCCTTATAATGGTTTAACGTTCTGTACAGGTTCATTAGGCTCTAATCCAGCTAATGATTTACCAGCTATGATTCGCGAATTCCATGATCGTATCCATTTTGCCCATATCCGTAATGTAAAAGTTTTTGAAAACGGAGATTTCATTGAAGTATCTCATCGTGGACAAGACGGTAGTGTCGATGTATACGAATGTCTTAAAGCTTATCATGATAATGGCTTTACTGGAATGATTCGTCCTGACCATGGTCGTCATCTTTGGGGAGAGGAAAAGAATTCTCGCCCTGGATATGGCTTGTTTGATAGAGCGCTGGGAATTATGTACATGTTGGGAGTATGGGATAGTCTTGAAAAGAGAAAGGCAGGAAATTAAAGATGTTACGTTTAACAAGAAACAGTATCACGACTGAAGCTGATGCTTGGAATAAAGCAGATGTTAAATTACCTGAATTTGATTTCGAGCAAATTGCCCAAAATACACAGGAAAAGCCAGAATGGGTTCACTTTGGTGCTGGGAATATATTTCGAGGTTTTATCGCCAATGCACATCAAAAGTTGCTTAACGAAAAGTTAGCGGATACGGGAATTATCGCAGCAGAAACATTCGATTTTGAAATGATTGACAAGGCATATAAACCTTATGATAACTTAACTTTACTTGTGACGATGAAATCAAATGGTGAGTTTGAAAAAACGGTCATCAATAGTATTGTAGAGGGGATTACGGCAGATAATAGCCGCCCTGAAGATATTAATCGTCTTGTTGCTATTTTTGAAAATCCTAGCCTGCAAATGGCAAGCTTTACGATTACTGAAAAAGGCTACGCCCTAACGAATCCTGCTGGTCAATACTTGGGAGTAGTTGAAAAAGATATCGAAAATGGATTGGAACAACCACTCCATGCGATGAGTATTGTTACGTCTCTCGCTCATCGTCGCTATTTGAAAGGTCAATATCCGATGACATTTGTCAGTATGGATAACTGTGCCCATAACGGGGATAAGTTAAAGCACAGTGTGGTAACGATGGCGAAAGAATGGCAAAAAAGAGGCTTTGTCGAGGAAGGTTTTGTTTCCTATCTATTGGATGAGAGTAAAATTACATTCCCAGTATCAATGATTGATAAAATCACACCTCGACCATCTGAGATAGTTAAGGATGCTCTGTTAACTCAGGGAATTGAAGATATGGATGTCATAGTGACTAGCAAGAATACGTACACAGCACCATTCGTTAATGCTGAAGTCAGTGAGTATCTTGTGATCGAAGACAAGTTTACAAATGGAAGACCTGCCTTAGAAAATGCAGGAATTATTTTTACAGATAGAGAAACAGTTAATAGCATCGAAACAATGAAGGTAACGACTTGCTTAAATCCATTGCATACAGCACTTGCTGTTTCTGGTTGTTTACTAGGGTACACGTTAATTGCGGATGAAATGAAAGATGCTACATTAAAGAAGTTCGTTGAAACGATTGGCTACACAGAGGGATTAAAAGTAGTAGTAGACCCAGGCATTATTAGTCCAAAGGCTTTCTTAGATGAGGTACTAAACGAACGATTCGTAAATCCATATATTCCAGATACACCTCAACGAATTGCAACAGACACCTCACAAAAAGTAGGGATTCGATTCGGGGAAACCTTGAAGGCTTATGCGAAGAGAGAAGATTTAAACCCTGCTGAATTAACTGCGATTCCGTTGGCGATTGCAACATGGTGCCGTTATCTCTTAGGTGTTGATGATAAAGGCAATGAGTTTACACTTAGCCCAGATCCACTACTGGAGGACCTTCAAGAAACTTTAGCTGGAGTTTCTCTTGGTGCTCAAACGTCTAATGTAAAATCGATATTGTCTAACGAATCCATTTTCGGGATTAACTTATACGAGATTGGTGTCGGAGAAAAAATTGAAGCTATGTTCTATGAAATGCTTGCAGGACCTGGAGCTGTCCGTATTACTTTAGAAAAATATATTGGATAGTAAAAAACTTTAGCCCTTTTTTGAGGGCTAAAGTTTTTTTGATTGGATATTCTAATCGAATTAAGAACTCTAGTTATCTCTCACAAGCCCAATTGTCCTTATCCCGATCCATTTTTGATTGGTAGGCTGGGTGATTGGAAGCAACCCCGTTAGGGTAAACTTTTCTTAATTCAGTACAATTAGCAAAATTCTCAGGGGTATTAACTGTGGATGCTGTTTTTTGACTAGAACTCTCACTGCCAGAATTTGAATTACTAGTAGAAGTATTACTCGAAGCCGTTTTGTTAGTTGTTGTAATACTGTTTGATGATTGTGAAGTAGTATTGCTTGCAACTTGATTATTTAAAGTAGTAATTTCATCTTCTAAAGATTTATTTTTCTCTTCAAGTTCCGCTATTTTCTGATTAAGGCTCTCATTTTCCAATTTGGCTGTTTCTGCATCCTCAACTTTGGACGAGAGTTCTTTGAATTCCTTGTCTAACTTTTCTTTTTCTGAAGTTAAGGTTTTAATATTTGTCTGATATTCCTTCAATTCATCTTGCAGCTTTTTGTTTTCCGACATGAGATCTTCGTTAGTTTGCTGAGCTTCAGTTAATTGATCTTGGAGTCCGGTATCCATATTAGTTCCACCAATTATAAGCATTAAGAGCCCAACAATTAGAGATGGTAAAAATATTCTTTTGGATAATGAGGTCTCTCTATTTCTGATTTTGCGAATAAAATGAAACAGCAGGTAAAGTAATGAAAATATGAAAAGTAAAAAACCGATAATGGCCATTGCTACCATACTTGTCCCTCCAAAGATAATAGAATATGTTAGATTAATATAAATCGTTGACTTATATGGTAAAATTATACACAATTTAATAATTGTGTCAATTATTCATCTATTAAGTCTTATTATCAATTGGATATATAATATAAATCTTTAAAAGCTAGTCATTTATGTTAAAGATTCCGCACTCTCTTTCATAAAAGTAAAAACTTCCTTATTAGAAAAGTCTTCTTCACAATAATTCAGGCCTTCACAAGCAAAGTAGAGATGTTCCAACCAATCGAGGTCGTTTTGCTGCATGGCTTCTGTACATTCTTTTTCTATAAAGGGAAGGGCAATTTCTTTCCCAAGTTCACGAAATAATTCGATAGCCTCAAAGGCACCAGGCCAATTCCAATCTTGGAGTAATTTTGCCAAGTTAGGAAGAGCCTTTTTATTTTGTGGGTAGCCCATTTTTTTCAACACATATACTCCGTTTTCCCAGCACTCCTTGCCATATTTCGGGAGAATCATGTCCGCTTTATTTGGGTCAATTTTTAATAATATTTCAATGGCTGTCTCTTGATTTTCCTTTGGTAAAAGCCAATTTAAATTATAAACATAGTATAAAATTTCCTCGTTTTCTAACTCGATAAAATGAGTCATTCTATCACCTCTACTGACATTCATTCAAACCTACTATATCACAAAGAAAAAACAACTTAGTGATTATAGGAAAGGGGAAATTAATGTTATCATAGTCTATATGATTAAAATCGACAAAGTTCGGGGGTGAGCGACAAGTGGGATATAATTATTTTGTTTTTGTAGGGCTAATTGCAATCAGTTGTTGTCTTGCCTATATCGCTGTGCTGGCATGGAGAAAAAGAGAAATTCCGGTAGCCTATTTTTTTTTCTTAGGGATGTCCGCAAGTACTCTTTATACATTTGGATATGCTTTTGAAATCATTAGTACCAATATGGAACAGATAAAGTTCTGGCTTAAGATTGAATATATCGGCATCTCCTTTGGAACCCTTTTATGGTTTTATGCCATCGCTTTTTACACCAACAGTAGAGTATTCCTTCGTAAGTGGCTCATATTGTTTCTAGCAATTGTGCCCACCCTCACCTTTGTAAGTCATTATACAAACGACTGGCACTATTTATTTTATCGGACGATGGTCATCGATGAATCAGAAGGGTTCCCACTGCTATCAGCCGTACCTGGGCCTTTCTATATTCTCCATTCGGTCTTTAATTACCTTCTTGTTTTCATTGGAATGGGCATGCTAATTCGCATGTATAAAAAAACAGGGAGTCATATGAAGAAGCAAGTCCTCTTACTTTTCATTGGTTCATGTGGGCCTTACGGAATTACCCTTATCTATTTGCTTAACCTCATTGATACACCAATTGATATTGCTCCGATCGGATTTCTCTTCTCTGGAGTGTTTTTCATGTGGGGGATTCATCAGTACGATATGTTCAAATTGCTTCCCCATGCATATGAAAAAGTGTTTGAATCTATGAAGGAAGCGGTTATCGTTGTTGATCCCGATTTTCAAATGACATCTTTTAATCGGTCTGCGAAAAAAATATTCAATGAATTAGGAAATAAGAGAGTAATCGGACAGCCGATCCAGGAGATCTTTTATTCCCAACCAATCCTTGTTGAATTGTTAACCGAAAAAGGTTCCATTCAGAGAAAAGTAAAGCTAGAAGACGATTTTGCTTCAAAGTATTTTCAAGCATACTCCTCCCATATTCGAGATAAAAGAGAAAACCCTGTCGGAAAAATGCTCTTGTTAAATGATATTACAGAGGAAGTTCATGCTGAAGAGAAACTTCTTAAACATTCACAACAATTGAGAGAATTAAATGCCTTCAAGGATAAGATGTTTACCGTTGTTGCTCATGATATTCGGGATCCTCTTTCGATTCTCATTAATTTAATGGAGATATTAAAAGAAGATTTAAAACGGTTGGGCGAAAATCAGGATGAAGTTGTTGTTGAGATGGATAAACAAATTCAAAGTACGTTTTCACTTGTTGAAAATTTGCTTGATTGGTTTAGAAGTCAAAAGGGGGGGATGGTTTTCAACCCTGTCGTATGGAATTTGTCACGGACGATCGAACGAACCATTGGATTGCTGCAGCCCAAAATTGAGCTTAAGAACATCAAAGTGATTTCTAATATTTCGCAAGAAACTTCCGTTTATGCAGATAAAGAAATGCTGGAACTCATTATACGAAACCTCCTGAGCAATGCGCTTAAATTCACGGACAATCATGGCAGCATTTTTTTAAATGCGAAAGAAGTGGATGAAAAAATCATCATCTCCATTAAAGATACAGGGAAAGGAATACCTCCAGAACAAGCGAAATCGCTGCTCCAGGATCATGTGTATCCGATTTCCTCAACAGGAACAGCAGGAGAGCGGGGGATTGGAATTGGACTGACACTGTGTAGAGATTTTGTGCAAATCAATGGAGGAGAATTTTGGTTTGAGAGTGTTCAAAACGAGGGAAGTATTTTTTATTTTTCAGTGCCGATTGGTTATCGAGAGAAGGCTTCTAGTTTAATACCAACTACTCAGAAAGGATGAACATGGGATGAAGGTAATGATGATTGATGATGAAAAAGCAATGCATATTATAATGAAACGAATGTTATCCAAAATTGGTGAGGTTGAGATTGTGGGAGCTTTTCAGGATACGGAAACGGCTTTTTCATTTCTGCAAAATGAGGAAGTGGATATCGTTTTTGTGGATATTAGCATGCCAAAAGAAAGTGGCCTTGATTTTGCCAAACGGTTAAGGGAAATTCATCCCCAAATAAAACTCGTTTTTGTGACCTCTCATAAAGAATACGCACTATCCGCTTTTGACGTTTATGCCTATGATTATATGATTAAACCGATTTCTCAAAAAAGAATCGAAGAAACAGTAAGACGCGCCTTAGTTGAGGAGCAAATCGAAAAAGTAGAGCCACTTCCTCCGCTTATTGAGCCACTAACGAATCGAGAAGAGGAAATTATGGAACTGATCGGACAGGGCCTGACCAACAAACAAATTGCTAAAACATTTGATGTGACTGAAGGAACAGTGAAAAACCATCTCGTCAACATCTTTGGAAAACTACAAGTGAAAAATCGAGTACAAGCCATCGTTATGGCCAAACAGTATAAGCTAATTTAAGTCATGGAGATCGCTAGGAACTCAATTTTTTTTGTAAAATTACGCAAACCATTACTTTAGTTACATAACCTTTGTCCTATTAGTCTATATAATTTCCCCTATGGAGACAGTAATTTTGACAACATTCTACAGGTTTTTTTGTAAAAAAATGTAGATGAAAATGGAAAGAGGGGAACAAAATGAAGAAAACTAAGGGGTTTATACTTGTCCTTATTTTAGGATTAGCTTTACAATTAGGCTTTGCTCAATCAACGAAGGCAGCAGAGGATGAAATCGTTGTATTTGAAGATGAAAACTTAGAAAATGCGATTTTTGAAGCTCTAGGTTATCCAGAGAGTATTACGCAATCAGATCTTGAAAGTCTAGAATACTTAAGCATTTATGGAAATAAAATAACAAGCCTTGAAGGTTTACAGAATGCGAAGAATTTGACATCTCTTATGATTTATCAAAGTGCGATCACGGATTTTACTCCGATTAGCGAGCTTACGAAATTGCAGTCTATCAGTCTAAATAATATCGGTGAAACAAAGAATCCGAATATCATAGAAACTTTTGCGAAGCTGACAAACTTAACTAGCATAGACTTAAGTGGATTTGGGATAAAGGATGTTACACCATACGCTAATTTGAAAAATGTAACGATGTTAACTTTGAGAGATAACAGCATTACGGATATCTCACCATTAAAGGGATTAACAAATTTGACTTGGTTAGATGTGTCTGGGAACAATATTTCCGATATCTCAAAATTACCAAATGTATCTATTCTATCTCTTGATAACAACCAAATTACTACTATCAACCCACTCTTTGATTTACCAGCTATAGAAACTTTGTCATTATTAGGAAACCCATTTATTCTTAGCAAAGGGTCTTCTGCCTATGAAGGCATTCAAAAGTTATTGAAAAATGGCGTGAATGTCGTGCTTAACCCTGAGGACGTTTTCAAATTGAGAACAAAAAATGTTACTGATAACTCGATTACAATAGAATGGTCCATCTTAGAAAATACGACGCAAATGGCCGACATGGGATTTACCGTATCATTAGATGGGAAACAAGTGAAAGTAATTGAAGACAAAACGGTAAGAGAATATACTTTTACCAATTTAACAAAAGGGAAAGAGTATGAAGTGAGCGTAGAGTTTGGTTTCAACTACGGACAGTATGGTGGACCAGAAACTGCTACACTTAAAGTGAAAGCCGAAGGACCAAAAACAACGGTTGTGAAGCCAGTGGTGAGTGGAAACAAAGCAACGATTTCGAATGAAAATATTCGTGCAGCTGGATTCAATGGACAATTGGTTATTGATGTAAAAGATTTGAATGATAAGCAAGTCCATGTAGCATTAACAAAAGATCAAATTCAAATGCTTCAAGATAATAATATTAAGGTTGAAGTGGCAAGAGCAGATGTTTCTGTTCAAATCCCAGCAAGTGTTTTAGGGAATGGAGAAGACGTAAACCTTGTCGTTGAAAGATTGGAAAAAGCTGACGGTGCCGTTGGAGCTACGTATGACTTCACAATTGAAACAGCATCAGGAAATATTTCGCAGTTTGCAGTTCCAGTAACTCTTACATTCCAAGTAGATAAAGCAGGGGTTAAAGATGCTAAAGTATGGTATTACAACCCGACTACAAAGGAATGGGAGAAAATAGGTGGAACGTTTGCAAATGGTGTCGTGACAGCAGAAACAACTCACTTTAGTACGTATACCGTTTTTGAAGAAGAGGTTTCTTCTGAGCCGGTAACTTCTGGAAATGATGAGTCTGAAAAATCATCTGAAACATCACCTGAACAAGAGTTAGGACCAAGACTTCCAGATACTGCAACAAATACAATGAACTTCCTCATCTTTGGAGGACTGCTCTTATTGTTAGCTGCAGGTATCCTTTTTTATCAAATGAGAAAAGAAAGAGTATAACATCTATGATTCCTCTCCGATGATCGTAGGAGAGGGTTCATTTGTTTGAGATAAGTATGGTTTTAAAAGGAGTTGAATGTGATGTTTGCGATGAAAAAAAAATCCAGGCTTGTTGTGATTGTCCTTTTACTAGCAGGTGTCATGTTGATTGGTTACGGCTCGTGGCAAATCGTACATAGTAAGACGGCCCAAGCGAAAGCTCTTGATATAGCGAAATCGAAAACTCTATCCGGCGCAGGGCAAGAGAAAGTGATTCCGACAAAAGTGTTTCCTAAAGAGATAAAAGAAGGGGACATATTTGGTCTCTTACAAATTCCCAAGATCAAAGCAGAGCTACCGCTCATAGAGGGTACAGGGGATGAGGAACTTGAACAAGGGGTGGGGCATTTTCTTGGTACGGCTTTCCCGGCTCAAAACGATCAAATTGTCTTATCTGGTCATCGTGATACCGTATTTCAAAATTTGGGTGATCTTGTTGTCGGCGATCAGATTATGATTGTGATGCACAATGGTACATTTACGTATGAGGTAAAAAGTACAGACATTGTCGATGCAGATGATCGGACGGTCATTCGTACAACGGCACCAAATGAAGTGCTCACGTTAACGACCTGTTATCCATTTCATTTTGTCGGAAATGCCCCTGAACGATATATTGTGTATGCGGAACCGGTGTTTTGAATACAGACTGGCTGAGGATGCTCCTAAAATTTGGGGCATCCTTTTATCTATCACAAACTACATCCCTCGAACTTCCTCATCAAAGATTTCTTTCTGACGTTGAATAATCCCGATCGCTTGATCAGATACGGTGCTTAACTCCTCATATAGCTCCTTTGATTGATTTTGGTCACCATCCTTGACCTCTTGATAAATTTTTTCTACTAATTGTCTTCGTGTATGTCCTATTCCTCTTAATTCTTCGCCTAACTGTTCTAATTGTTTAAAATCCATCAAAGTCCTCCTGTCTATTTGATTATCAATCATTATTTTTACCGAAGTGAAGGAGATTAACCAGAATTGGTAATAAAAATGAAAAATTGGTGAATTTTTCATTCTCCTTATGGTATTATAGTCAAGTGATGGATTGACTTGTATACAAGATTACAGATATGATGGTATTTAAGAGGAGCATGTCGAAAACTGACTGATACGAGCATATTTAAGTCAATTAAAGATATCTAGTATTTTAGAACTACTAACGGGGCTGAAATTGAGATTCATCCTTTGTACTCCGTAATACAATTTACGAACTAGAGAAAGAAGGCGCTTACAAGCATGAAGAGCATTCGAATGAGACTAACATTAAGTTTTTTCGCTGTTATTTTGCTTTGTTCAGGATTGGCTGTTTTTAATTATTTTGCACTTTCCATGATGAATAACAAAACGAAGGAAACGATTTCGAACGATTTGCCAACATTAATCGCAAGTGAAGAGTTATCTTATAATATCGCTCACAGGGTTTCTCTACTAAGAGGTATGATGCTTTATAACGAGGATGGCTATAGAAGGGATTACTCCGATTACTACATACAGAGTCAAGATATTCAAAAAGACCTTCTAGAAAATGATCCATCTGCAGAGATTATTGAATTATTAGAGATGACTGATGAGTGGAACCTAGTAATTCAAGATGAGGTGTTTGCCGCATACGATAAGGGACTGAAAGATGAGGCCGAAAGAATTTTAGCAACAAAGTCACAACCGATTGCTGTAAACCTTATCTCTCGTTATCAAACGCTCGCCAAAAAACAGGAAGAAAGTGCAATGAATAATGGTAGTAGTGTTGTGACATTCGGAGAGAATATTCAGTTCATCGGTATTATTGTCTCTATTGCTATCGTTGTCATTGGTTTGGGGATTGCGGTCTATACATCAGAGGTTATAGCAAGGCCGATCAAACAAATTGTAAAAAGAATGAACAATATTGCAAAAGGAGAGCTTTCTTCAGAACCAATAAAGACGAAATTAAAGGATGAAATTGGTCAACTTATTCTCTCTGTCAATACCATGAATGAAAATGTTAGAAACATGATCATTCAAATTAGAGATGTTTCCGAGGATGTAACCAGTCAAGGTGAAGAGCTTACCCAATATGCAGATGAGGTAAAGATAGGCAGTCAGCAAATTGCCACTTCAATGGAGGAATTGTCTAGGGGTGCGGAAGAACAAGCCAGTTCGTCTACTATCTTAAATGAGAAAATGAATCATTTTGCTCAAGAAATTATGCAAGTAGTTGTTGCAGGGGAAGGGGCAAAAGAACAGGCTGGTGCAATGGTTCATTTAACAAATGAGGGTAGTCAAGCGATGGATGAGTCCATTCAAAAAATGACGGTCATTAATGAGAGTATGAAGAAGTCTAATTCTATGGTAAAGGGATTAGATAGTAAAACAAATGAAATTACTCAATTGGTCAACGTTATTCGTGAAATTGCTGATCAGACAAACCTGTTGGCACTGAATGCAGCGATTGAAGCGGCTCGCGCTGGGGAGCAAGGAAAGGGCTTTGCTGTAGTGGCGGATGAAGTGCGAAAGCTTGCTGAGCAAGTTAGTAACTCTGTTTCAGACATCACATCAATTGTTACGGATATTCAAAATGAATCCAAGCAAGTGGTAGAGTCATTAGATAATGGCTATGAGCTAGTTCAAGAAGGAACTTCTCAAATCTCTAATACCGGAAGTACTTTTGTGAGGATTCAAGAAAGTATTGAAGAAGTGGAAACAAGTATCGAATCAATGGCTTCATCACTTTATAGTATTCTTGATGATTCTCAATCTATTAATAACTCGATAGAAAACATTGCATCTGTTTCTGAAGAAAGTGCAGCTGGCCTCGAACAAATATCGGCGACTTCACAGCAATCAAGTAGTGCAATGGAAGAAGTATCTAATAGTGCAAAATCACTTGAAGAGAATGCAACAAGATTAAATGAACTTGTGCAGCAATTTAAAGTTAAAGACTAATATACATTACGATTGAAAAATCGTAAAAAAAACCTTTCTGTGTGTACAGAAAGGTTTTTTTATATTTATAATGGTTATTTGAAAATAATTATATTTCAGAAATTTAGAGAATCGAAATGTTTTTATGGAAATAGTACTATTAAAAAAGTAAAATCTATTTATACATCATTTTTCTTATATGAAAATAGTAATAATTTCTCACTTTTTACAATGAAATATCAAAACATTTTGTCAATGAAAAGGCATCAAAATTATAGGGGGCAAGTAAATGAAGTGGCATCAAAAAATATATAAATCGAAGAATTCACAGAAGAAAAACTTTCGTTTAAAAAGTATTTCTTTGAAAAAACTGGCGTTCAGTAAACTTAAAGTGCAAGGGCTAAAAAAGAAAATCTTACTCGGTTATGGAGCGGTTTTATTACTGCTAATTATTTTAGGAGCAAGTGTTCTTACTAATGTGACGAGTCTCAATCGCCAAATCGAAACAACGGTACAAGATGATGTTCAGGTCCTCACATATGAATCTGAACTGAGCTACAATATAGCTAATAGAATGGCGCTCTTAAGAGGCTTTCTTCTATTCGGGGATGAGCGTGATAAAGAGCTCTTTGCTGAATATACAGCGAGTAGCATAGAACTTGAAGAAAAACTTTTGCAAATGGATAAATCGAAAGAACTTGATCAACTCCTTTATGCTAGTAAAAACTGGGGAATGCTCATTCAAGAACGAGTTTTCACCGCTTATGATCGAGGAGAGAAAGATCTAGCATTAAAAATTGTAAACGATCAGGTAGGGCCAATTGGGCAACAATTGATGGATTCCTTTGATCAGCGGGTTAACGAAAAAGAAGCAATGGTTGAGCAAAGTGGACAGGAACTAATTAATCGCGGGATTGCTGTGAATAGTATCGTTATTATTCTTTCCATTTCGGCCATTGTTATTGGAATCGCTGTTGCCCTATTCCTTGCCAATTATATTGTGAAGCCTGTTCAACATGTCGTTCAAAGAATGAATCAGATCGCTAAAGGAGATTTCACAGGAGAAGATTTACAAATCAAATCTAAAGATGAAATCGGTCAGTTGAGCAATTCTGTTAATCTCATGTCAGCAAGTTTAAAAGGATTAGTTGAAAATGTACAAAATGTAACAGAGCAGGTAGCTGCTTCATCGGAAGAATTATCAGCGAGCGCAGAATTAACAACAGCTGCTACAGAGCATGTCGTGAACAATATCAATGAGGTGGCAAAAGGAGCTGAGGTTTCAGCAGAAGTAGCAACCAACAGTGCTCTTGCTATGGATGAGGTAAGTGTTGGCGTTCAAAGAATTGCTGAGTCTTCTTCTGAAGTGGCGGCAATGTCACAGCAATCTACCGATATTGCGAAAGATGGAAATGCCAAGATCGAAAGAGCGGTCGTGCAAATGGGACGAATTTCTGGAACAGTGGAATCGACTTCTTCCATCATTAAACAACTTGGCGAACGATCAAAGCAAATTGGCGATATTGTCACAGCGATCACAGAAATTTCGAGTCAAACCAATTTACTCGCCTTGAATGCAGCAATTGAGGCAGCAAGAGCGGGAGAGCATGGAAAAGGCTTCGCAGTTGTAGCAGATGAAGTAAGGAAATTAGCTGAGCAATCACAAAATTCAGCGGCAAAAATCAAAGAACTGATTGAAAAGACACAAGAAGATACAAAGCAGTCAATTCAGTCGATGATGAACGTCGTACATGAGGTTCAAGCTGGAACACTGGATGTGAATGAAGCGGGAGTAGCATTCAAAAAGATTTTAGAAGCTGAAATATTGGTAGCAGAACAAATTCATGAAGTATCTGCGATTTCGGAGCAGATGTCTGCTAATTCTCAAGAAGTGTCAGCATCTGTCCAAGAAGTTCAAGCGATCGCAACACAAAGTTCTGAAGGGGCACAAACGATTGTGACAGCTTCAAGGGAGCAGCTCGCATCAATGGAGGAAATTTCAGAATCAGCGAAGTCGTTAAGTGAAATGTCTGAAGCACTTCATAATGAACTCGCGAAGTTTAAAATATAGTCACATAAAAGATGGTGCCCTGAAATACTTAGGGAACCATCTTTTCCATTATTTTTGGATTTGTACATCCTGAAGCTTAATATACTGACCATCACTAATGGTAATATACATATCAGACTGAACATTTTCGTTTGTGATAGCTAACAACCAAAACCACCATTTTTTATAAAATGGTTTTTTAATTTTGTCTTTTGCCATCCCAAACTCTCCTTTGCTTTTTATATTTAAAAAAGAGAATTAGCTTTATTATGAACTGAATGGTTGAGAACTACCCAGAGAATGAAAAAAAAATATCTGAATAGGATGAATTTTTTTCTTGCGCTTTTTAAAATCATGCTCTATAATCAGTTTTAAATTAATTGAATTTTTCACAAACGAAAGACGATGAAGAGAAAAAGTAGGATTTAGTAATTTTACACAGAGAGCTTCGGTAGCTGAAAAGAAGCAAAAATTCGAATCTGAACAATGGCCTCTGAGTTTCGTGCTGAACGTATCCTTTAGGGATATTAGTAGGTTCCGACGAGATTTGGTACTCGTTATCAATACCACAGTATCTAGGCAAAGGAACAATCATGCCTATGTACTTGTTGAGACTGTCTTGCGTGAGCAAACAGTGAATTAAGGTGGTACCACGTGATCTATAAAACACGTCCTTATCCAGTGGTGGATAAAGACGTGTTTTTTTTATTTTATAAGGAGGAATTATCGTGAAAAACTACTTAGTGTTACAAACGGATTTTGGAATTAGTGATGGTGCTGTAAGTGCGATGTACGGGGTGGCATTATCTGTACATCCTGCGATTCGAATATTTGATCTTACCCATGACATTCCCCAATACAATATTTGGGAAGGTGCTTATCGACTATACCAAACGATATCATATTGGCCAGAAGGAACGGTCTTTGTATCTGTCGTCGATCCAGGGGTAGGTTCTGATAGAAGAAGTGTTGTGGTGAAGACGGCTACCAATCACTATATCGTCACTCCTGATAATGGAACATTGACACAAATCAAGAAAGAAATCGGCATTGTGGAAGCAAGAATCATTGATGAAAACGTGAATCGACTTCCGAAATCAGGAGAATCTTATACCTTTCATGGTCGTGATGTGTATGCTTTTACTGGTGCTAGATTGGCAACAGGAGTCATTACATTTGAACAAGTCGGTCCTGAGGTAGAAGTGGATTCGATTATTGAGTTACCGGTATCAGAATCGAAGCTGATCAAAGGAGGAGTTACAGGTAGTATTGATATCCTTGATGTTCGTTTCGGAAATTTATGGACCAATATCGATCGGGAACTCTTTAAACAATTAGATATTGTCTACGGTGATTCATTTGAAGTCACGATTGAAAACAATACACGCCAAGTCTATAAAAATATTATGACGTATGGTCGTTCTTTTGCAGACAGTCATTTAGGAGAACCACTATTATATGTGAATTCACTCGATAAAATTGGGGTTGCTTTAAATCAAGGTTCATTTGCAAAAGCCTATCATGTTGAAACAGGCGTAAATTGGAAAATTTCAATACGAAAAGTGTCAAATATTAGTTATAATTAGGGAAATTCCGAACGATTTTTAATATTACTAGTATAAATATCTGGTAAAAAAGTAACAAATATTTAGAAAAAAGTTTATAATTAAAAATTATAATATTAATAAAGAAAAAGGGGTTGGACTTATTGAAAAGAAATAATATTTCTATTAAAACGATTGTAGCTATTGGAATTGGGGCAGCGCTATTTCTGATTTTAGCAAAATTCGCTTCGATTCCTTCACCGATTCCCAATACTTCCATTCAAACGTCCTATGCATTTTTAGCATTAATGGCGGTTGTCTTTGGACCGATTGCTGGAGGATTAATTGGCCTTATCGGGCATGCGCTTAATGATGCGATTTCCTACGGTTCCGTATGGTGGAGTTGGGTGATTGTATCCTTATTCGTAGGCGTGGTGATAGGCTTGGCCGCAAAACGAATTGATATAGGATCAGGTGTCTTCAATGTGAAAAAGGTGATTACCTTTAATATCATTCAAGTGATCGCTCAAGGAATTGGTTGGTTCTTGCTTGCACCTTGGCTAGATATTCTCATTTATGCGGAGCCTGCGAACAAAGTTTTCGCTCAAGGTGCCTTTGCTGGACTTTCCAATATCATTACAGTAGGGGTATTAGGAACGATTTTACTTTTTGCTTATTCCAAAACACGCAGCCAGAGCAATAGCTTACATAGAGAACTATAGACAGTTTTTTGGAGAGGACACGATTTAAAAAATGAAAAAGCCAGTCATTGAATTTCGCAACTACAGTTTTAAATACAACAGCCAAATAGAGCCCACCCTGCACCATTTGAACCTGACGATTTATGAAGGGGAAAAAGTGTTGATTGTGGGCCCTTCTGGCTCTGGAAAAAGTACGATTGGTCAGTGTTTGAATGGGCTGGTTCCTTTTTCATACAAAGGTGAAGTGACTGGAAGTCTTACCATTAAAGGACAAGAGGCAAAGGATTTAGATATTTTTACTTTAGCAAAAATGGTCGGTACGGTTTTACAAGACCCAGACGGTCAGTTCATTGGTCTTACGGTCGGGGAAGATATTGCTTTTACATTAGAAAATGATTGTGTTGAGCAAGCGAAAATGGCCCAAATTGTCCGTGATACGGCGAAAATGGTTGATATGGAATCGTATTTGAAAGCATCAGTCCATCATCTTTCAGGTGGGCAAAAGCAAAGAGTCTCATTGGCAGGAGTGATGGTAGATGAAGTCGATATTCTTTTGTTCGATGAACCATTAGCCAATCTAGATCCGACAACAGGGAAATCAGCGATTGAACTAATCGATCAAATTCATAAGCAAATGAATAAAACGATTGTCATTATCGAGCACCGATTAGAATATGTTCTACATAAAGATGTGGACCGTATCATTGTCATTGATGATGGACGAATCGTGGCTGACGATACACCCGATGCATTGTTGGTAAGTCCAATTTTAGAACAATACTATATTCGAGAGCCGTTATATGTGAAAGCTGCTAAGTATGCTGGCTGCACATTGATTGAAGAAATGCGACCGTCTCATATGAATACATTTGAGCTGAAGGATTGTAAGGAAAAGTTGGTTGAGTGGTATGAAGGTGTTGAAAGAGAAAGTCAAGTGGAACAGGCATCACCGATTTTGGATGCCCAGCACCTCTCTTTTTCCTATCAAAGTGATCAAAAAATGATTCATGATCTTTCTTTTACCATTCAAAAAGGAGAAATGGTCAGCATCGTTGGAAAGAATGGGGCAGGGAAATCGACTCTTATTAAGCTTATTTGTGGATTCGAAAAACTTCAATCAGGGAAAGTTTTCTTTAATGGAAAAGATGTGACGGAGGATTCGATCAAAGAGCGTGCTCTTCGAATTGGAATGGTGATGCAAAATCCCAATCATATGATATCGAAAAATATGATTTTTGAGGAGGTTGCTCTAGGGCTGACGATTCGAGGAGTTCCGGAAAATGAGATAAAAGAGCGAGTGGAACAAACGCTTAAAGTTTGCGGATTGTATCCATTTCGAAATTGGCCCATTTCCGCTTTGAGCTTTGGACAAAAGAAAAGAGTAACCATCGCCTCAATTCTTGTATTGGAACCTGAAATTCTCATTCTCGACGAGCCAACGGCAGGGCAAGATCTACGCCATTATACAGAGATTATGGAATTTTTAGTAGAATTAAATCGACAAGGGATGACGATTATGATGGTCACCCATGATATGCACATTATGCTTGAGTATACTCCTCGAGCTATAGTAATTACTGATGGAAAAATTATTGCGGACGAGTCTTCTTCAGCCGTGTTAACAAATCGTGCGCTTATTCAACAAGCGAACTTAAAGGAAACGTCCCTATTTGAGTTAGCGGAGCGGATTGGCATAGATGAGCCAAAGGACTTCGTGGATCGCTTCATTTCTTTTGATAGAGAGGAGCGTAAAAAATGGCAGTAGAAATGCTAGCGTATATTGACAGAAATACACCCGTTCATCGCTTAACTGGTGTCACTAAGCTTCTTTGTTTTATCCTATGGTCTTCCGCTGCCATGCTGACATATGATACACGGATATTAGTGTTCCTATTTTTGATGGGGATGTGGATTTTTATCGTTTCTAAGATTGAGCTAAAGGAAATCTCCTTTGTGCTAATCTTTATTTTAATCTTTTTGATCCTTAACAATATTGCGATCTATGGATTCTCACCTCAAGAAGGAGTCAAGATTTACGGAACGAGCCATGTCTTGTTTGAAATAGCGGGGAGATACAATGTTACATTGGAGCAAATTTTTTATCAGTTTAATATCAGTTTGAAATATTTCACGGTTACCCCGGTGGCGCTCCTCTTTATTGTGACGACTCATCCAAGTGAATTTGCTGCATCGTTAAATAGAATTGGGGTTAGTTACCGAATATCCTATGCTGTTGCTTTAGCTCTGCGGTATATCCCAGATGTACAAAGAGATTTTCGTAACATCGCTCTTTCTCAACAAGCACGTGGATTGGACATGTCGAAAAAGGAAAAGCTACCAAGACGTGTAAAAAACGCTGCTTCGATTATTATCCCACTGATTTTATCAAGTCTCGATAAAATCGAAACGATAAGCAATGCGATGGAGCTTCGCGGCTTCGGGAAAAATAAAAAGCGAACCTGGTATAGTTCCCGCTCATTCAAAACGAGTGACTATGTGGTCCTTTCTTGTTTTGTACTAATTTTGGTCGCAACCCTTATGATCACTTTCCATGATGGAAATCGTTTTTATAATCCTTTTCAATAACAAATACTCTCGAATCCCAGATTTTTTCTGGGATTTTTTATTAAAAAGAGATTTGGAGAATTCGTTAATAACAGCGATTTTCTCTATGAAGAATAAAGTTCAAATAATATTCAAGAGAAAACATATTGCGATCATCATAAATATTTGATAAACTTTTTTTGAAAAGGTTTTCAAAAAAATTTCGAGAAAAGAATAGAAATATCCTTCAATCTAGAAAAATATTAATATATTTTTTTGAAATGCTTTGAAAAGCTTTTCAAAGAGTAAAACAAGATGATAAGGAGTGATTTTCGTCTATTTGCGTAAGATAAAATATTAAATATAAGGAGGACATGTACTATGAAAAAAATCAAGATAATATCATTAGTGGCTATTCTATCTCTTTCTCTATTTTTAACTGCTTGTGGGGGAGATAATGATAAAAAGAATAGTGAAGAAGATGGCAAAATCACGTTGAATTTCTGGGGTGGAGTTCCTGCAGAAAACGGACCTCAAGCTGTAGTTGATAAGTGGAATGCAGAACACTCTGATGTACAAGTTAAATATAATCGCTATGTTAATGATGATGAGGGAAACCTTCGTGTTAATACGGCACTACAGACTGGAGAAGATATTGATATTCTAATGTCACATTCTCCGAACGATTACGAGCAAAGAGTTGATTCAGATTTTCTTTTGGATTTGTCGGATAAAATTGATGACGCATACATTCAAGAAAAAATTGGACCAGCAGCATCAAAGTGGAAATTGAATGATAAGTATTACGCTCTTCCAACTAACATTAATGCCATTTTTATTATGTTAAATGAAGATGCTTTAAAAGAAAAAGGATTAGAGATTCCAGAGACACTTACATGGGATGAATTGAGAGAATACGCTAATACATTGAAAGATGCCGGATTTAAATATTCGTATGCATTGGATGCCAATACGATACACGGTATTATTCAAAATGCTCTTATTGATGATGGATTTGTCAATGAAGATGGGAAATCTAACCTGGATCATGCGAATGTTCGTAAAGGATTACAAATGTTCTATGAAATGATGCATGATGATAAAACGATGCCAGTATTATCAGAGCAAGTGTCAACAAACATGGCTCCTGAGCAAATGTTCCTAAATGGAGAAATTGGCATGTATCAAGCGGGAGCATGGCGTTTAAGATTATCAAATGATTTAAATGAGTATCCAAGGGATTTCAAAATTGCTTTTGTTCCTTATCCGCATTTTGACGGTCAAAGTACGCCGGCTCATCACGTTGAAGATGCGATGTCAATCGTAGCAGAATCATCTCATCCTGATGAGGCATGGGAATTTATTCAATGGTATGCAAAAGAAGGTATGATGGAATTAGCACCTGGAGGTCGTGTGCCAGCTTCTGTTGATGCTCCACAGGAAGAAGCTAGACAGTTAATCATTCAAGGTGCAGAGGATACTTATAATGTGGATAGTTTGAATCGCACATACGAAGTTGAGAATACAGAAATGTTAAGAGAGCCTTCATACCAAGTATTAGATAATATAAACCAAGAAATTGAGAGATACTTTATTGGTGATCAAGATCTAGATACAACAATTAATAATGTGGTTGAATTCCATAACAACTTCTTAGAAAGAAGTAAGTAAAAAGAATATTTATTTGAGTAGGAATGTAACAAGTTGAGGAGGTTGAGGCTAATTAAGCTACCTCCTCTCCCTATTTATACTCAGCTTATTGAGAGAAGTAATAACATAATTTGCAGGTAGGGAGGTATATCTCTTGAATTGGATGAAGAAGCAGAATAGAATCGGATATTTATTTATTTTGCCTAGTGTGGTAGGTGTTTGTACTTTTTTTCTTTTTCCACTTTTATTTTCATTTGGTTTAGCTTTTACAGATTGGACAGGACCTAGTGGAAAAGGGACTGTATTTATAGGTTTAGAAAATTTCCAAAGGTTATGGTCAGACAAGCTATTCTTTCAAGCTCTAGGCAATAACTTTTTATATTTATTACATGTACCAATTGCCGTCTTATTAGGCTTTATTATTGCCGTTATCTTGAATAAAAGTGTCTATATGAAGAATGCATTAAGAGCGACGTTCTTCTTACCATATTTAATTAGCAGTATTGCTATTGGATTTGTTTGGATGTTGTTATTTCACCCATCTGCTGGTCCAATTAACCTATTTTTAATGAGTCTAGGGATTGATAATCCACCGGGATGGTTATCATCTACTAATTCTTCAATGTATGCCATTATCATAATGTCTGCATGGCAAATCATGGGCTTTAACATCATCATTTATTTGGCTGCATTACAAGACGTTCCAAGAGAGCTTGAAGAGGCAGCTGAAATGGATGGAGCAAAACGCTGGCAGGTAATAAGATATGTCACCTTTCCTTACGTAAGCCCGATTACATTCTTTTTGTTTATCATTGGGACGATCAACGCCTTTAAGAACTTTGGACTTATCCAAGCAGTGACTGGTGGAGGTCCGGCAAACAGTACTAACATTCTTCCTCTATACGTGTACCAAACGGCATTCAGGTATTATGAACTAGGTTACGCATCAACGATTGCCATCGTACTGTTTATTGTTATTTTCGTTATAACGATCGTTCAATGGTACGGTCAGAAGAAATGGGTGCATTATTAAATAAAGGAGGTAACTCAACATGGCATCAGAAACCTTGTCAGACATCAATACGTCACCATCTGCCAAAAAAACGAAAAAAATAAACACAGCTAAGCTTATCACAACGATTGTTATGGTTATCATCGGGATCATTATGATAATCCCGTTTTTCTGGATGATTAGCACTTCATTTAAAACACAGTCAGAAGTTTTTACAAGTCCAATTCGGTGGATTCCGTCCGAGTTAAATTGGGATGCTCATAAAAAGGTGTGGTTAGGTGAATTAAGCTTCCTCACCTATTACTGGAATTCCTTGAAAATTGCTATTATAGGTACGGTCGGTGCGATAACAATTGGTGCTTTCGCAGCATATGGATTTGCGAGGATTCCTTTTAAAGGGCGAGATGCATTTTTTGTCTTGTACCTATTAACCATGATGGTACCACCTCAAGTATTATTTGTACCAAAGTTCATTATGTTTGACTGGGCTGGAATCTACAATACGCATTGGGCACTTATACTACCGACCTTCTTCACTATTATTGGTGTGTTTTATATGAGGCAGTTCTTCATGACACTTCCGAATGAACTATCAGAGGCAGCCTTTATAGACGGAGCAGGACATTTTCGGATTTTCTTTCAAATCTTCCTTCCGCTTGCTAAACCAACAATTGCTACCTTTGCTATTCTAGATTTCACTTGGAGCTGGAACAACTATGAGGATGCCTTGGTGTTCCTAGTAAGTGAGGCTCTCTATACGGTGCCTCTTGGGTTAAATAATTTTGTATTAGAATTTTCGATTGATTATCCAGGTATGATGGCGGCAGCTACAGCATCCGTTATCCCGATTATTATCGTATTTTTAATTGGACAAAAATATATTATTGAAGGTTTAGTCAGTTCTTCAGTAAAAGGCTAGTAATGGAGGTTATTTAGATGAGACAAATGAAAGCAGACGTTATTATCGTTGGTGGGGGTACTGGGGGAGTTGCAGCAGCTCTTGCCTCAGCAAAGATGGGAAAACGTGTCATCATGACAGAAGAAACAAAATGGATTGGTGGTCAGTTGACAGGTCAAGCGGTCCCGCCGGATGAGCATCCATGGATCGAACAATTTGGATGTACAGCAAGCTATCGTCAATTTAGAGATGGTGTACGTGAGTACTATCGTAATCATTACCCTTTAACACCACAAGCAAGGAAAATCAGAAACTTGAATCCTGGGAACGGTTGGGTTAGTAAACTTTGTCATGAGCCTAAGGTTGCGCTAGCTGTATTAAATGAAATGTTGGCACCATTTGTTTCAAGTGGACGAGTGACGATTTTGCTAAAACACATAATTGAAGAAGCGGAAGTGGATGGAGATCAAGTAAAGTCTATAACGGTTCAAAACCTGGAAACAGGTAATCATATTAGGCTGATAGCTCCATACTTCCTTGATGCAACAGAGTGTGGAGATGTGTTACCACTTGCGAATGTGGAGTATGTAACTGGAGCTGAGTCAAAAGCGGAAACAGGGGAACCAAGTGCTTTAGACGAGGCAGATCCATTAGATATGCAAGCGATAAGTGTGTGCTTCGCTCTAGATTATTTAGAGGGAGAAGACCACACGATTGAGCGGCCGCGTGATTACGATTTCTGGAAGGAATATCAACCAGATTTTTGGCCAGACAAGCTCTTGAGCTGGACGCATCCATTCCCTGAGGATCTTCATGCATGGACAAGAGATTTGTTCCCACAAGAAGGGAAAAGAGTGATTGAGTCGTTATGGCTTTTCAGACGAATTATCGATAAAAATAATTTTCAAGAAGGCGCCTATGATAGTGATATTATTATGGTTAATTGGCCGCAAATTGATTACTGGTTAGGACCTGTTATTGAAGTAAGTGAAGAAGAGAAGCTGAAACATATTGATCAAGCGAAACAGCTTTCTTTATCTTTCTTATATTGGATGCAAACGGAAGCTCCACGTCCAGATGGTGGAAAAGGGTATCCAGGCTTGCGCTTAAGAAAAGATATTGTCGGCACAGAAGATGGTATGGCAGAGCCGTATATTCGTGAATCGAGAAGAATTAAAGCTGAATTTACAGTTGTAGAGCAACATGTAAGTCCAGAGTTCCAACCTGGTGTGAAAGGTGCACAATTTGAGGATTCTGTAGGTATTGGTAGTTATCGAATCGATTTACATCCAAGTACAGGCGATAGAAATTATATTGATGTTGCAAGTCTTCCGTTCCAAATCCCGTTAGGAAGTATCATTCCTCAACGTGTGAAAAACGTTTTAGCGGCTGGGAAAAATTTAGGAACTACACATATTACTTCAGGATGTTATCGACTTCATCCAGTTGAGTGGAACGTCGGTGAAGCTGCTGGATATTTAGCTTCATATTGCTTGGAAAAGAATCTTCGTCCAACAGAAGTACGAAACAACCCAAACGAGCTAAAGCAGTTCCAACAGCTGTTGGTGGGGCAGGGAATCGAATTGGATTGGCCACAATTAAAAGTAAGATAAGAAGAGGTGCTGGACATGGGGGAAAGTGGTAAGATGAAGGGCTTAAATCGGATTTTTATTTGGTTTTCGAATTTGGCCTATCTAAATTTACTTTGGGTGGTGTTTACCCTATTTGGTTTCATTATTTTGGGGGTTGCACCATCTACCTCTGCACTTTTTGCGGTGATCAGGAAGCTGCTACAAAATGAGGGGAAAGTGTCCATTACCAAAACCTATTATGAATACTTTCGAAGAGATTTTTGGAAAATAAACCGAGTTTTCTATGTTTTATTATTGGTTGGATTCATCATATTCGTAGACATCTATTTCCTGTATGGTTTAAAAAATACTTTGGCAACATTGTTTTTATATCTACTAATGGTTCTTTCCATTATTTATTTCGTAACATGCCTGTTTATTTTCCCTGTATTCGTACACTATGACTTGAAAATGTTAGAGAATATCAAGCAAGCTTTTTTAATGGGCATGACGAAACCTCTTTATATACTAGGGATTGTCGTTAGTTTGGTTGTTTCGTATGTTGTCTTAATTTATTTGAAGACTCTATTTATCTTTTTTGGTATTAGTCTAGGAGCGTTTATTATCATGAGTGCTTGCTATCATATGTTTATTCAGATGAAGCTGAATACTGGAAAATAAATTGGTATCTTTTAAAGAAATTGACGAAATCAAATGCAGGTTTTAGTAAGCATATAAAGAATAAATAGATGTGAATCTATTTTATAAAGTTAGGTTGAGTGATGATGAAGCCAACAATAAAAGATGTAGCTCGTTTATCTGGTGTTTCGATGAGCACGGTATCAAGAGTACTAAATTCTCCTGAAAGTGTTCGTGAAGATAAAAGAATAAAAGTTCAAAAGATCATTGAGGAATTAAAATATCATCCTAATGCGTTGGCAAGAGGTTTGATTTCGAAACGAACGCAATCCTTAGGAGTCTTAATTCCTGATATTTCTAACCTTTATGTTTCAGAAATTATGAAGGGGATGGAGGATGCCGCTCATAACTTGGGACTCAATCTCATTTTATGTAACACGGACCGAAATCAAGAGAAAATGATTCGTTATCTTAAGGTTTTGAAGGAAAAGCAGGTGGATGGAATCATTTTTACAAGTGAACCGATAACCGAAGCTGTCTTTCAAATCTTCGACCAACTGAATATCCCTATAGTTTTAGCTGCAACTCAGTCAATCGAATATAACATCCCATCTGTAAAGATAGATGATGAGAAGGCAGGCTATGATGCAGCTTGTTATTTAATGGATCAAGGGCATGTGGACATAGGCATGATTAGTGGACCAACAACTGATGTGATTGCTGGATTTCCTCGTTATTTTGGCTTTAAACAAGCATTAAAGGATAGATTAGGTCGTAGTCAAATTGATAAGTTCATCGAATTCGGTGCGTATCAATTTGAAGATGGATACAAAGGGATGGAGAGACTTTATCTTAAAAATCCCCACTTGACGAGTGTTTTCTGTGCAAGTGATGAGATGGCATTAGGAGCGATTTCTTATCTCCACAAAATCGGAAAAGAAGTCCCAAATGATATTTCAATATTAGGGTTTGATAATACAAAAATTGCAAAGATGAGTATTCCACAATTAACGACAGTTGCTCAACCTATGTATGAAATTGGTAAATTCGCAGTTAATAAGCTAGAATGTGTGATTAATTCAGAAGGGTTAGATGAAGTTAGGACCTATGTTAAACACACAATTATTGAACGTGAGTCAGTAAAAAATAATGACTCACAAATAAAGGAAGGAATGTGACATCGATTGAAATATCCAGAGGCCTTCATTTTTGACCTTGATGGAGTGTTAACAGATACAGCAGAGTACCATTTTTTAGCATGGCAGAAACTTGCTGAGGAGCTTGGAATCTCGATAGACAGAGAGTTTAACGAGAAGCTAAAGGGAATTAGTAGAATGGAGTCTTTAGAGCGGATTATCGCACTGGATCCAAGTCTCCGGGAGTTTTCGGAATCGGAGAAAGAAATGCATGCAAATAATAAAAATAGACACTATTTAGATCTGATTAAAACGATAAATTCAGAAGATGTGTTACCTGGCATTGTATCCCTACTGCAAATGATTAAAGAACATCCCATTAAAATAGCCTTGGGATCTGCAAGTAAGAATGCACAAATTGTGTTAGAGCAACTCGGTCTTTCTGATTATTTTGATTATGTAGTAGATGCATCAAAAGTTAAAAATGGAAAACCAGATCCTGAAACCTTCACTACGGCAGCGGATTTCTTACAAGTACCATATGGGGAGTGTGTGGGAATAGAGGATGCAGCAGCAGGAGTAGAAGCGATCAATCGTGCCAATATGTTTTCAGTTGGTGTGGGTTCTAGATTGCATTTGTCTCTAGCAGATTATATCGTTGAGGATACTTCCCAACTACACTTTGAGGAGATTGTGAAGAGGTTTATTGAAAGAAACAAACAGTAGTATAAAATTCCAATTTTAGACATCAAGGAGTGTTAACCTATGTCGTGGATAATATCAAAACCCGGGTTAGAACAACAAAATTTATTGGTCAATGAAAGCCTTTTTTCATTGGGAAATGGCTATCTTGGTGTTAGAGGAAACTTCGAGGAAGGTTATCAGGAATCTTTCAAATCCATTCGTGGAACTTATATTAACGCTTTCCATGACGAAACCGAAATTAATTATGGTGAGAAGTTACATGGATTCCCAGATATTCAGCAAAAGCTTGTCAATATTATTGATGGACAAACTGTTCATATTTATTTAGATGATGAACGTTTTTCTATGTTTGATGGGACGATCTTATCATATGAAAGAAACTTACATATGGACAAAGGATACACGGAGCGAAGGATTCACTGGAAGTCTCCGCAAGGAAAAGAAGTGAAGCTTCACTTCAGAAGACTTGTTTCATTTGTGACGAAAGAATTATTTGCAATGGATATAAAGGTCGAGCCTGTTAGTGAGAATATAAGGGAAATCAAGATTGTTTCAACCGTAAATGGTGATGTAACGAACTTTGTTGATAAAAATGATCCGCGTCTTGCTTCTGGTCACGCTAAAAGACTGAAAGTAATAGAGGCTAGAAAACTGGATTCTTTTAGCTTAGTTAAGGACATTACGTATGCCACAAACCTTGAAGTTGCCTGTGTATCCACTCATCAAGTAAATGGAGAAAATCAAATCACCACAAGCAAGGTCAGTGAGAATCTCGTTGAGGACATGTTTGTCTGTGAGGGAGGAAGCCCGGTACATTTCACGAAATATAATGTTTATACGGATACTTTAAGGCATCAAAATGAAATTGTGCCTCAGGCTATTGCTATTCAAACAAAAGTGAGTAGTTACACATTCGAGGAATTATTAGCTGAACAGGAACACTATATGCATCAATTTTGGTCTAAATCGGATATCCAAATTGATGGGGATGAAGAACTACAAGTTGGAATACGATTTAACGTATACCATTTACTGCAATCAGTTGGAAAAGATCCTGTAAGTAATATTGCAGCTAAAGGTTTATCTGGTGAAGGGTATGAAGGTCATTACTTTTGGGATACAGAAATCTATATATTTCCAGTCTTCCTGATGACCAATCCTGAAATTGCTAAAAATCTCTTATTACAACGATACTCTATTTTGGCGGATGCACGTAAAAGAGCGAAAGAAGTGGGACATACAAAAGGCGCGTTGTTCCCTTGGAGAACGATTACAGGAACAGAGTGTTCCGCATTTTTTCCAGCTGGAACGGCTCAATATCATATAAGTGCAGATATTGCCTATAGCTATATCCAATATTATTTAGTAACACAAGATACAGAGTTTCTAACAAACTACATGTCAGAAGTGCTATTTGAAACCGCAAGGCTTTGGATGGATACGGGTCACTTTTTCCAAGAGCAATTTAGAATTGATGATGTGACTGGCCCTGATGAGTATACGTGCATTGTGAATAACAACTACTATACAAATGTAATGGCGAAACACAATCTACTCTGGGCAGAGAAGGCGTACCGTCTCTTGAAAGAAGTAGATGAAGGCGTACTAGAGCAATTAGCTGAAAAAATTGGCTTAACAGAACAGGAAGCAGAAGAGTGGAAGGAAGCAGGGGAAAAGATGTACCTTCCATATGATGAAACCTATCGGATCAATGCGCAGGATGATACATTCCTACAAAAGGAGTGTTGGGACTTAGAAAATACGCCAAAAGAAAAGTTTCCTCTACTATTAAATTATCATCCACTCACCCTGTATCGCTATCAGGTATGTAAGCAAGCAGATACAGTACTGGCTCATTTTCTGCTAGAGGATGAACAGGATTTAGAAACGATCAGAAACTCCTATAATTACTATGAAAAAATTACAACTCATGATTCCTCGTTATCGTATTGTGTATTTAGTGCGATGGCTTCAAAATTGGGATACAAAGAAAAAGCTTACACTTACTTTAACAAAACGGCACGACTAGATTTAGATAACACCCATGGCAATACGAAGGATGGTCTCCATATGGCGAATATGGGTGGTACGTGGTTGGCGATTGTTTATGGATTTGCTGGCGTAAGAGTGAAGGAAAATGGATTATCCATCTCTCCATTTCTTCCAAAAGAGTGGAATTCACTTAAGTTCCATTTGCATTACCAGGGCCGTAGCATTCAAATAGCTCTAAATCGAAATTCAACAAGTTATCTTCTAGAAGAAGGGGAAGCGCTGAAGATCACCCATGCGGGTCAAGAAATCACCCTTGAGAAGGGGAACGAAATGACGTTGCCGGTAGAAGGTCAGTAATCCCAGTAAATAAGGAAAAAGGAGAACTCATTAAAGTGGGTTCTCCTTTTACGTGTTATCGAATTCTCATTTCCGTTTCTTTATCGAAGAAATGTACCTTGTTCATATCGAATGCGACATCAATCGTTTGTCCTGGTGAGAGCTGGCTACGTGAATCCACGCGAGCAACAAAATCTTGTCCTTCAAGAGAAGAGTAGATCATCGTTTCTGCCCCGGTAAGCTCTGCAACATCAACATGGATTTGGAGCTTTGAACCTTGAGATGCCTCGATAAATAGTTGTTCATCATGAATATCTTCAGGTCTAATTCCAAGTACGATTTCTTTTCCTGTATATCCTTGTGTACGTAACATCTTCATTTTTCCTTCTGGAATCGCAATCGATGTATTGCCTGTAACGAATTTTCCTTCTTCAACTTTCCCATTGAAAAAGTTCATGGAAGGAGAACCGATAAATCCACCAACAAAGATGTTTTCAGGATTTTCATATACTTCTTTTGGAGCTCCAACTTGCTGAATGACTCCATCCTTCATGACAACAAGACGAGTAGCCATCGTCATCGCTTCGGTTTGATCGTGTGTAACGTAAATCGTCGTTGTTTCAAGACGACGGTGAAGCTTCACAATTTCCGCACGCATTTGTACACGTAGTTTTGCATCAAGATTGGATAAAGGCTCATCCATTAAGAACACCTTTGCATCACGAACAATCGCACGACCCAAGGCAACACGCTGACGCTGTCCACCAGAAAGTGCTTTTGGCTTACGCGTTAAGTATGTTTCAAGACCCAAAATTTTCGCAGCTTCATTTACACGCTTTTCAATCTCTTGTTTAGAGAATTTCCGAAGCTTTAGTCCAAATGCCATATTATCATACACGGTCATATGAGGATAAAGGGCATAGTTTTGGAAAACCATTGCAATATCTCTGTCCTTAGGGGGAACGTCATTGACACGGCGATCATCAATGTATAAATCTCCTTTTGAGATCTCCTCAAGTCCTGCAATCATACGTAAAGTCGTTGATTTTCCGCATCCTGATGGTCCGACAAAAACGATGAACTCCTTATCTTCGATTTTTAGATTGAAGTCTTCTACCGCTGTTACTTTATTGTCGTATATTTTATAAATGTGATCCAATTTCAATTCTGCCATTCATTTAACCTCCCTATATTTTGAAAAGGCTTACAAGTTAAGTCTAACTTTTGTGACAAATTTGGACAATGGCATCGTGCACAAAAATATAGAATGGTTTTTTAGGCAAAGTGCCGACTGAGAAGGATATGTATAATGCCAATAAAAACCGTATTGGCAATTCAAAACAAACAAGTTAAGACCTTTATAATTTAGAAAATGATGGGAAATATCCCGTCTTTTGAGAATTTTTTCTAAGTTTGGTCAAGTTGCCTAAGTGCATCAAACTTATTGTAAACCCTTACAATCAATGATTATATAAAACTGTGAAAGAAAAAAAGAGAGGTGACTAATATGATGGAAAAAATTCAGCGTTTTGGTGGTGCAATGTTCACACCGGTTTTATTATTTGCTTTTTCAGGTATTATGGTGGCTATTTCTATTTTGTTTAAGAATCCTCAAATAATGGGGGACATCGCTGCTGAGGGTACAGCATGGTACAGTGTGTGGTCTGTCTTAGAAAATGGTGCATGGACTGTGTTCAACCAAATGGAATTGCTATTTGTTATCGGGATTGCTGTTGGTCTTGCCAAAACAGCGAATGCTAGAGCGGTTATGGAAGCAGTAATTATTTATTTAACCTTTAGTTATTTTTTATCGACCATTTTACAGCATTTCGGCACCACATTTGGTGTAGATTTTACACAAGATGCAGGTGGAACAAGTGGATTGAAGATGATTGCAGGAATAAAAACATTGGATACAGGAATCATCGGTGGAATTTTCATTTCGGCCATTGTTGTTTGGTTGCACAATCGGTACTTTGATAAAAAACTGCCTGAATGGTTAGGAATCTTTCAGGGGTCAGCTTTTGTTGTTATCCTCGGCTACTTCGTCATGATCCCAGTCGCTATTGTTATTGCTTGGATTTGGCCAATGATACAAGGCGGTATTGAATCTCTACAAGGCTTCTTAACGGCGTCTGGAACATTTGGTGTATGGTTGTATACTTTTCTTGAAAGGTTACTCATCCCAACAGGATTGCATCACTTTATTTATACCCCGTTCATGTATGGCCCTGCTGTCGTAGAGGGTGGAGTTGTAAGATATTTTATGGAACATCTTGCAGAATTTTCCCAGTCTAGTGAATCTCTCAAAACACTATTCCCAGAAGGCGGCTTTGGATTGTATGGAAATTCTAAAGTATTCGCTGCACCAGGTATTGCTCTAGCCATATACTTCACCGCAAAGAAAGAAAACAAAAAGAAAGTTGCAGCATTATTAATCCCTGCCACATTAACGGCAGTATTTGCTGGTATTACGGAGCCACTAGAGTTTACTTTCTTGTTTATCGCCCCGGTCCTATTTTTCATTCACGCATTACTTGCAGCATCTTTATCGGCAACCTTGTTTGCCTTCGGAGTTGTCGGTGATATGGGTGGTGGTCTAATCGAAATCATGTCGAAAAACTGGATTCCGCTTTTTGCAAACCACGGTGGAACATATGTTACACAAATTATTATTGGTTTGGCATTCACGGTTATTTATTTTGTGGTATTTAGATTCTTAATACTGAAGTTTGGATTTATTACACCAGGTAGAGAACAAAAAGGGTCAGAGACAAAATTATATAAAAAGAAAGACTATCAAGATAAGAAGAATGCTGATAAATTCTCAAAAGAAGTGAAAAAAGAAATCGCGGCAACTGTAGAATACATGGATCAGGCTGTCATATTCCTTGATGCATTGGGAGGTTCCGAAAATATAGTATCAGTAAATAGCTGTGCGACAAGGTTAAGACTTAGTGTGAAGGATCCTGAAAAAGTTAAATCTGATAGTGCGTTTCAAGAAGGCGGTGCACATGGTGTCGTTAGAAATAGTAAAGCGATACAGGTCATAGTTGGCCTATCGGTTGCTCAAGTACGAGAACAGTTTGAATTACTACTAGAAAAAGACTCAAATAAGAAGGAGTAATAATCATGAACAAGTTTTCGATAACAATTGCAGGAGGAGGAAGTACATTTACTCCTGGAATTCTATTAATGCTTTTGGAGAACTTAGATAAATTTCCGATTCGCCAGATTAAATTATACGACAATGACGAGGAACGCCAAAGGCAAATTGCAGATGCATGTGAAATTATTATCAAAGAAAAGGCTCCTGACATTCATTTCTTAGCAACAACTGATAAAGAAATTGGTTTCACAGATATTGACTTTGTTATGGCGCATATTCGTGTTGGAAAGTATGCGATGAGAGAAAAAGATGAAAAAATCCCATTGAAATACGGGGTGGTTGGCCAGGAAACCTGTGGTCCTGGAGGCATCGCATATGGAATGAGATCAATTGGTGGAGTCCTTGAAATTTTAGATTATATGGAGAGGTACTCGCCGAATGCATGGATGCTAAATTATTCAAATCCAGCAGCTATTGTGGCTGAGGCAACGAGAAAATTAAGACCAAACTCCAAAATCCTAAACATTTGTGATATGCCAATCTCAATTGAGAATTTGATGGCCATGATTTTAGGATTACAATCTAGGAAAGAAATGACGGTCAAATACTATGGATTGAATCATTTTGGGTGGTGGACAGATATACGTGACAAGTCTGGAAGGGACTTAATGCCAAAGCTGAAAGATCATGTAAAGGAGTTTGGATATGATGTAACAGGAAATCAAGGCCAACAGCACATAGATGACAGTTGGATTGCTACATTTAGAAAAGTGAAGGATGTTTATTCGGTTGATCCAGATACACTTCCCAATACGTATCTAAAATACTATCTATATCCTTAGGATGAGGTAGATCATACTGATCCGAACTATACTCGCGCGAATCAAGTTATGGACGGTCGGGAAAAATTTGTGTTCAGTGAATGCAACAGAATAGCCCAGATTGGTTCAACTGAAGGTGCTAAGCTAGAAATTGACGAACACGCATCCTATATTGTTGATTTGGCTCGTGCTATTGCTTTTGACACAAAAGAAAGAATGCTATTAATTGTTGAGAATAAAGGAGCCATCTATAATTTTGACCCAACGGCAATGGTGGAAATCCCGTGTATTGTGGGAAAATTTGGTCCTGAGCCTTTAGCACAGGGGGATATTCCTAGATTTCAAAAAGGATTAATGGAACAGCAATTAGCTGTTGAAAAATTGGTGGTTGAAGCCTGGGAGGAAGGTTCGTATCAAAAGTTATGGCAGGCTCTTATCCTTTCAAAAACAGTTCCCAATGCTCGAGTGGCAAAGCAAATTTTAGATGATTTAATGGAAGCAAATAAAGATTATTGGCCTGAGCTTCGTTAAATCAAAAGCCTCAAGACGATTCTTGAGGCTTTTGATTATCCTGTTAATGAAGATTCTTCCATTAGTAGGTATACTACTAATAGGGGGCGATGTCGTTGATCAAGGATCTGTTAAATAAATATTATGATAGATTGTCAGAGAATGACTTGTATGTACTCGATTATATATCAAACCATATCGAGAAATGTAAACAAATGAGCATTACGGAGCTTGCGGAAGCATGTGCAATTTCAAAATCCTCTATTCTAAGAATGACTCAGAAGCTTGGCTTTAGTGGATATAGTGAATTTAAGTATAGCCTCAAGCATGAACTGGAACTACCAACTCAGAATATAGATTTTACACACATGCAGTTAAATGAGATAGAGATGACAAGAAAGCTGTTCGACAGTATCAACAAGACGGCCATTTACGAAAAAATTAACAGCGCTAACACGATTTATGGATTTGCTACAGGCTGGGGCCAGCGGAATGCCCTAGAAGAGCTATCACGTCATTTCATCCTTTGTAAAAAGAAATTATTTATAATACCTGCTGTAAAAGAATTTGAAATCCTGCTTCCGAAGATTGAAAAGAATGACTTAGTTATATTTATTTCTTTAAGTGGTGATGTGCAAAATATTGTTAGTCTATTGAGACAATTGTCGATTAAAAAAGTACCATCATTATCTATTACTAGTTTCAATAATAATCATTTAGCAGAGCTATCAACCTTTAATATCTACTATCAATCAACAGATTTAGGTTATTACCATAGCGCAGAACAAAAATCATTTATGGGGTTATTTACTGTTATTGACTTGCTTTATCGTGGATATCTGAATTTTTCCTTAAGAGGTGATGAAGAATCATGACCAAGATGTTACCGCAATATCGTAGGTTTGAAAGTCATTATTCCAGTTATTTATCTCATCTATTTGATTTTATTACTACAACTTCAAGAAGTAACACTGAAACAGCTTTTCATTGAACAGCCTGTATCCGCTGTCATGCTAGTAGTTAGTCTTCTTAATCCCTTCTGGGGTCACTTAATTTATCATATCTTTCAAGAAGGCCAGAAGAAAAAATGCAAAGGGGAGAAGATCCTGAATTTCTTTTTAAGCTCCCAGTTAATTGTAGGGAACATAGTGCTAGCAATTCTTGCACTGTTAACAAAACTAAATCTCTCATTAGACCCGAAAAGTAAACCTCTAACACCATCAGAGACCATCATTGTTTCCGCATTACTTTTTAGTATTGTTTTTTCAGGAAATATGCTCCTTAGAGTTCTCTTATCATCTAATTAAATTTTTTATGGCTCATTTCAATCCGAAAAACGAACGATTCTATCAAACATCATTGAGTTGAATTTTAATAATCAATCTCTTCTATATACAGAAATTATAGACGTACTTTTTCAAATTCATCTTTTAATCATTGTTTAGACCGGAGGAGAATTTTTGATAAATAAACTCTTTGGCAAAAAGGATAGTTCAATTACTGTTCTTTTCCCAATAACAGGGGTAATTCGAATAATTGAAGAGGTACCAGATCAGGCTTTTAGTACAAAGTTTCTTGGGGATGGAGCAGCAATTCATATCGGTTAAGAAACTGTCGCCTTAAATGGGGTTGGTTTTAATGGACATGTTAAACAAGGTGATATAGTGAAGGTTGGGGATAAACTTATTACTTTTGACCTTGAGTTAATTTTTTTCTTGAAATGAATTTTAAAAATTGATATCACAATTTAATGAGGTATAAAAATTTATCAAGAGATTCTCGCAGAAATAGATTAAAAATTATGAAATGCACCAAGTAATTGCCGCTACATTTCCTGTAGTTAAAAAAGAGCTAGATTAGTAATGCAAAATCCTGATACCAACTATGGCTGGTGTCAGGATTTTTGGCCATATATTTATTTCAATAACCATTGGGATGCGTAGAATGCCACTTCCAAGCATCTTCTATTATTTTTGTAATAGCTGTTCGACCGGTATTCCATCCTAAGACTTGTTTTGCCTTATCAGAGCTTGCAATTAAAGTACTCGGATCACCTGCTCTTCGCGAGCCGCTGATGGCAGGAATCTCCTTACCTGTGACACGTCTTGCTGTATCGATCATTTCTTTTACAGAAAATCCTTGGCTACTTCCAAGGTTGAAGAGATCACTCTTTCCGCCTTCTCTTAAATACTTTAGAGCTAATAGATGAGCATCGATTAAATCTTCCACATGAATATAATCACGAATACATGTACCATCTGCTGTATCGTAATCCTCTCCAAAAATAGTAATATGTGACCGCTGCCCCAGTGCGGTTTGGAGAAGGAGTGGGATTAAATGGGTTTCGGGCCGATGATCCTCACCAATTTCAGCCGTTTCTCTAGCCCCAGCAACATTAAAATAGCGCAAAGAAACATACTTGATCCCATGTGCTTTCTCGACCCATCTCATGATTTTTTCCATCATTAATTTCGTTTCCCCATATGTATTTGTTGGGTTCGTGGGCAGCGCCTCTGTAATCGGAATCGTATTTGGTTCTCCGTAGGTTGCAGCTGTTGAAGAGAAGACAATTTTGCCAACATCGAATTCAGTCATCACTTGGAGTAACACCTGGGTACCGTGCACATTGTTATCAAAGTATTTAAGGGGATTTTCCATCGATTCCCCAACCAATGAATTAGCAGCAAAGTGGAGAACGGAATCAATTGATTCTTTCTCAAATACAGAGCGAACGAAATCGATATGACGAATATCTCCTTTATAGAACGTTGCTTCTGGATGGATAGCCCCTTCGTGTCCAGTTTCGAGATTATCAATAATGACAACTTTTTCACCTTGGTCTATGAGCTGATAAACAGCATGAGATCCTATATAACCAGCCCCGCCTAAAACCAATACACTCATATAAATCCTCCGTTATCGTTGCTCTTTCTTATTTAGATTCACTTGATTTAATCTAGCTGAGATATCTTTTAAAATTTGATTTCTTTCTCTTTGTGCTTTAATCAGACTAACGCAAAACCAAATAGTAAATCCGACAAGGGCTATATATGTAATAATCATTAAAATCGGAACAAGTGCAAAGGCCCCTAACATTCCGACATTTTCCTCTATCATCATATGGTAACCACCTCTGTGTATAATTGCCTAATTATACCATTATATTGGATGTTTTTTATAGTAACAATTTAACCATACAAGTACTCTTCTTGAATGATAAGGTTATTTTTTTGCTAGAAAAGTGTCGGAATGTTAAATAATGTAGAGGAATATGGGTTTTTTCAACGAAGTAAATAGTGAAGTTAAATGCTGGTGTTAAGCGGTAACTTTAATAAATAGATACTATTACGAATCCCAATAAACAGCGGAGTTTAGTCGAGGTGAATTCTGGTGTAATAATTTGAGTGACTACGTAATTATAATTTTAAAGGGGAGCGAAGGGGATTTTTTATATATCAAAGTATTAGCTCAGTATTAACATATCTCTTTTCCATTCAATATTCTGATTACGATTTGCTACTCTTTGAAATTTCTTTATAACCTGTTTTGTCTAAGATTCTATAAAGTGCAATTTAAGGGTGGTTTCATGAAGCGAGATGACCAAGAAAAAAAGCAAATAGAAGAATATAAGAAAAACCCAATGATCAATTTCTCAAACGCTGTTAACCGCTCAATGGTCGGAGATTTAGGAGCATTAACAAAAGGTGGATGCCTATCAAAAGTTATTACTTTAGTAATAATTATAGGTGGAATTATTATGCTCTCGCAATGTTCCGTTTGAAAACGCTTAGGCTTAGTGTCAAGCGTTTTTATTCTGTCCTATCAAACTTGAAGGAACTGTTAATGGTCTTGCTTTCATCAAAGATAGATAAAATTCGCTTTCGGTCCCAATCATAGATTAAAGCCAATTTTATTCGATGAAAATAAAGAAATCCTTTATAAAAAAGGATTTCTTCAAGCGTCCCAGAAGGGATTCGAACCCCCGACCTACAGTTTAGGAAAAGCATGAAAATAGGTTCTTTCACAACTTTTTTTATTGGAAACGTTGATTTACAAGGTTATTCAGTTAATTAAATTCAAACTAGAGTAATTAATTAAATATGGTTTTACTGAGTTTTTCGGCAAATTTTCGGCAAGTTTCTTATGTCTATCTAATATATGGATAGTTAAATGGAGATACCTAAATCATCAAATATTTCATTCAAAGAATCTGCTGCCTTCTTATCGGCTTCTTCAAGCAAGTGTCCATATATATCCATAGTAGTACCAATCTTTGCATGCCCAATACGTTCACTAATTATTTTCATTGCATTATTTTTATCGATTAGCAAAGAAACAGATGTATGTCTAAGTCCATGAAAGGTAATTCTTTTTAAATGACTATTTCTATTCAAAAATCTATTCCACCATTGGGAAACACTGTCTGGACGCATAGGACGCCCCAGAGACCCTGTTGATGAAAAAACAAAATTTCTTTCTACACCTTCCCATGACTTAATCCAGTTCTCTTTAGACTTGAATTTCTCCTCATCTTTTTTAATTTGCAAGTCTTTAAGTAATTTCATTATAGAAGAGGGAATACTAACTACCCTTGTTCTTTCTGTTTTTGTAGACTTTACCTTAACACCTTCCCCAGTTTTTAATGTTAATGACTCAACTTTCGCATACCAAATTAGGCAGGTAAGCTCTGATATAACTAGGCAGACCTGCAATCCATTGTGATAGTTGATTTTTAAGTAATTGTTGTGTTTGTTTATTTGTTTTCTTCAAGACATCTTGAAGAAGCTCGATTAATTGCTGCAATGCGACAGCCCAATCAAGTTCATTTACTTCGTCACAAAGGTCATAAAATAAACCACCTAATGTGCGTTCATCTGTGTGGCAACGATTTTGCCACGAGAGAATGATATATCTAGTAAAAACAATTGTTGTATGGCTAATAAGTAGGTCGTACGAGCGTCCTTGAAACTCCTTTTGTAAACGAAGGAGCGATTTCGTTGTCTTAAAGAACACTTCAATATTCCAACGGATGCCGTAAATACGGACAATTTCTTGTTCGGAGAGTGTGCAATCCGTGCTTAGAATGGCAAGCCATTCACTCTTCTTATTACGATTTTGAACGAACACGACTTTAACGGGTACCCCGTTTTTCATCATCGTCGTGACCGAACGAAGAAGCCCTTTCTTTCCTTGAAGTGGTGACGCTAATCGATAGAGTTCTTTTAATGAAACCATTTGACCATTAATTTGATAACGTTGCTTTGCATTTTTGACCATACCAATAACGTCAAGCCCTTGTTCGACGATTGCCTGAATTAAAGGTTGTTGAGTAAACCATGTGTCCATCAAAACGTAAGATGCCTCGATACCATTGGATATTGCCCGTTCAATCATCGCTGGGATTTGATCAGGCGCAGACTGGAGAGCTTCGACACGGCGCTTGTAACCGGAACTTCGTTTATCAATTTCTTCGTTGATTCCATTAATAGAAGACGTTTTTGAGCTTAGTAAAGAGAAATCAACTGGCATAAAAGTATGACCGTCTGACCAGCCTAATGTAAGCATTCGAAATCCTTTATAAAATCGCATTTTCAAAGAAGCATGATCAAAACAACGGGCAAGCAACTCCACATTCTTACTACGATTTCGATCAAACGTAGAATCATCAATAATGAGCACTTTTGGACGGTCCATTGATGTAAGCACGCTGACCTTTTGAATGGTAGCTGTACTAAAGAATAAAAGAAATTTCCGCCAAGCAAACTTGGAATGATTTAAAAAACGATAGACGGTATCCTTGCCCGGATAACGCTCGCTCTTTTTAGAAGTGACAAGGGCAAACCAATTTTTTTGATGAAAGATCAGACTAAAAACAAGCTGAAACAGATAGGCACATGAAAACCCAAAGTTTTTTCGAATACCCGCTTGGCGAAGGTACTTCGATACTTGTAATTCAGAGAATACTGCAGAAAGTTCATTTGGTAGTTGCTCATTCGAGTGTTTTTCCTTTATCATAGAGAAGGCACCTCTTCTTTGTGGTAATGGTTTCTAGTCAATTCCACTATACCAAAGATTGAGGTGCTTTTTCTGTTTAAATGTACTTGTCAAGCACCCAAAGTGATCGTTCTTAAAGCTTTGATAGACCTAAAACAAGGTCGATTTTCAAGGTGCGAAAGTTGAGTAATAACATAAAAAACGAGTATCCGATTATATTGACTGCAAAAGATGTTAGTGAGATTTTAAAGATTTCAAAGCCCACCGCATATGAGTTAATGGCTCAAAATGATTTTCCTTTAATTAAAATTGGTAGGTGTAAAAGAGTATTAAAAGATGACTTTTTGGAATGGTTAGCAAATGAGGCACAAAATAAATCACGGTAAGAAAATAATATAAGTCTTTTAAATGTCATTTTTTGAATGTACATATTTGCTATTTAAGCATGTTAACCTTTGCTCGTTATCAGGCTGTCTATACAAGTTAGTGAATTATTACAATTTGAAAAGAAGCCTCTACGGATACGACTAGACAGCGATATCAAGAAATGGCTGGCCAGTCAAAGCTCACTGATCCGAACACAAAAAGTGTGTAGCAGCTTGTGAAGGTAGTTAAAGGAATGGGAATTTATAACAAGTTTTAGTTTAATTATATTTTCAGTTATTATATATTTGATAGGAAAGGTTAATAATGGTAGGAGGTATATGCGTGGAATACAAAGACATTTTAATAACAACAATTGAATCAACTTATCCAAAATATTTGCAAGAAAAAGTCAAAAAGAAACTTGAAGGAAATAATGTTATTTCATCCGAGGGAGATCTATTTTCTGCTAATGGCGAATCTGTTGAAATAGACCAAGAAGACTCACTCATTGGTCAACTATTAACTGTTTTAAATTTAAAAACTAATGATACAATTAAACATATAGAAGATCTTGAATATTTTAATGCGTATAAATATGCTACACTATTTACTCTTAACAATTACAACCATGAATTTTTGCAAAGGTTAATTGAAAGAGGAACAATTGTACCATATTCCCCTGAAAATACTGATGTTTGTACAGATTTTTCTGATGATAATATTACTGCTAAACCAACATTTAGAAAAATAAATGATACAATCGATTGTTTAAAGTTCTCAAACAAAGTTACAGGGTATCTTCCAATTAGAGAAAATAATGAAAAAACCGTGAAGTATACTATTCTTGTTTTGATTCATAAAGAATTAAATACGTTAGAAATCCGTTTAGATAAAATTAAAGGATATTTTAAAAACGGAGACGAATTTTTTTATATAAGACAAATATCATATGTAGTAGCCTGGTTAAAAAGACATCTGAATCTTGAATTGGCACCTGTTAATTTACCTCCAGTGATTGAATTTATTAGACCACATCTCTTTGGTGATGGTGAGGTAAAGGTAACTGCGCAAGCAATGGATTTAGCTACTGGATCAAAGGCTATTCTTGATACAGGTATAAATGATGAATTTGTGTTACCTTTGCTTGGGGAATTAAAAAATTTAATTGACGACAACACGGTATTGTTCGATTCCAATAATGAAACAAAAGAAATCAAGTCATTATTGAATAATTTTATTATGGAGACAGAACAAACTGCTTCTCTACCTTGGATATCTTTAACCTGGACTAATGAGGTAAAGTCAAAAGCTATAAAGGTGAAATTTTCTTTTAACCCTGAGTATACACTACTCTATTACTATGGTAGTAATGCTGAAATGGAGAGAATGAACAATGTTACAAGATACCTTATTGACAATAGAACAGAGTATCTTAAACAAGAAGCTCAGTCAGAACAAGGCTCAGAAGTTTAGTAAGTTATTTTCTCTTTATAATAAGGAGAAGAGAAAATATATTTACCCCGGGGCTTTTATTAGAAGTGTTGGCATTGAAATGAAGGAAGCATATGAAATACTAGATGAAATTGAAGGGCTCAGAATAATAGCAAAAAGTTATGAAATCTACTGTCCTAAGTGCAAATATTCAACAGGAGAGATTTATGAAAGTCTTAATGACTTACCCGATGAATACTCCTGTGGAAATTGCGAGAATGACATTATACCAATAGAAAGTATTATTGTGATATATAAGGTGCTTACAGAATGATTAGTGTTAAAGGGATAGATATTAAAGAATATCTCTTAGCAGAGATGGATGATCAAATCGAGAAGAGTTCAAGCCTTTTAAGATTTAGTGAAAAAGAACTTGTTAAATACAATGAATTACTAAAGCATTTTAAAGATGTAAATGGATCAGGAGCCACAAACGAGGAAAAAGGAAAAGCTCTTGAAGATCTTGTAAACTATATAATTGATAAATCAGTTATTTTTGAAGGATATAAAAATGTTAGGACTTCCTCTAATGAAATAGACATACTAATTAGACTAAGTAAAAAAGGAAATTTCTTAAAAGCACAAGGTTTGATAATAATCCAGGACAATTTCCTTGCAGAGTGTAAGAACTATAATTCTTCAGTTTCCTCAACTTGGGTTGGGAAATTTTCATCCCTTATGAACTATACCCAAAATCAATTAGGAATTCTCTTTAGTTATCATGGTCTATCAGGAAGCGGATGGAATGACGCTACAGGATTAACAAAAAAGCTTCTTTTATCAGATAAAAAAACATATATAATTGATTTCAATTTCAATGACTTTGAGCAGTTAGCTAATGGTAAGTCATTTAACGAACTGATCATTGATAAAATGTTTGCTTTAAAAAACGATATTTCATTTAGTCATCTAATAACGAGTCATCCTAATCAAAATCTAATAAAGCCCTAATAATAGGGCTTTTTTAATGCGAATATAATGACACATATTCAGTATCTTTAGCTTTGAAACATAAATGGGCATAACAATGTTATATTAAACATTTGTTTAATGCAATCCTACAAAAAGATGTGAAAAGTAGGTAGAGATGTTATAATTTATAATTTGAAAAATACGCTAATATCACGGATTCGTGAAATAAGTTAAAGATATAACAGATTAAAGCGTAATGGGCGGCATGATGTAACTGGGTATTACTATTAATGCATGGGGAAATCTAAAAGCGTTTTCGACTTCGATCACCGAAATAATATTCTAGATATTAGATTTCTCAAGGGTTTCAGCATCAAGGCTGAAACCTTTTGTGTCTCAAATAGTTTTTGTAGATACTAGCATATAACCAACTATCATTATTGCGGTTCCATCTGCTTTTGTCTAAAAGATATATAATTTATGCACAAATCGTTCTAGACAATCTTTTAGACCATAACAGGACTAAACGACAGAGAATCTATCCGATTCTCACTATGTCTAAAACATTTAACTTCTGCACAGTTAATCTGATTAAAGCCTGTTAAAGTTTTCATCTCTTGTGGTCAAAACAGAATTAAGAGTTTCCTGCCATAAAAAGATAGGAGTGTATTTCTATAACAACGGTTATTTATTGACATCAATCGAAAATTTTTCTAAACAAATTATTTAAAATCTCCTAATCATTTTTTGTTAGTCCTCTATCCAATCCCTATGGGTAAATCCAAAAAATGCCATTTTACAAAAAAGGACCTCAAATCATAAACTTCATTAAGATTAATATCAAAATTATTAAAATAGCAAAATTCTAAAGTAGCGTGTGTTATTCGAGTTCATTTGTACAGTATATATACGAACAAATAAAAAGGGAGAGATATGTATTGGAAATTCATTATGTAACTAGTTCTACTTATAGTGTTCTTGAGCATCGTAAAGGAAAATATCGTTTGGTGAAGATTGTTGGGGAATACGAATCCCGAAAGGAAGCTTTCTCAGATTTGGTAGATTTGCTCGAAAATATGAAGAATGAAAATCAAGTTGAGAAAGAAAAATGGAAAAATAGAAAAGGATAGGAGGGGGATTCGTTTTTTTCTATTCTATTGCTATAATAATGGCACCTTTTAAGGCTTAATAATTTAATTTGGGGATGATTTACTTGAAAAAGTATCTTACAAAGACAGAAAGAGCAACTATATTAAGAGAGTTGACAAAAGAACAAAAGAAAACTCTCTTTATAGTAGTTGGAAGACGTTATCGATCCTATTTCTCTAATTTATTAGCAAAATATAAAGGAACAAGGGATTGGGCATTTTACAAATATGTTGATCATGGATCAGTTCAGAAAAATATTAAATGTGAGTGTGGAAAATGCCTTCGCCATCAATTTGTTCTAGTTAATAGGAAAACAAAAGAAAAAAGAAATATTGGGAGCACTCACTTTATTGAAGAACTACAAATACCAGAAAACATTGCAAAAGATGTATTGAGAGGTATTCATGATATCAATTTTGATTTGGATGAGTTGTTACAGAAATATGATAAAGGATGGGCACTTCCGAAGTACCTTAAGGAAAATATAAATAAAATAATTCTACCTAAGGATATTGAAGAAATGTTAAGGATGGGACTTCCTTTGTTATCGAGACAGATTAATTTACTTTATTCAAAAATTTATAAAATAAAAACACGGGGAGAAAAATCGGAAAATAAATATAATATCAACATAGGTGAATTCAATTATGAATTAAAACATAAGGAAATTTATAAGGTACTTGTAGGTGAAATTGATTTCTTTAGTTACATTGATTTTTACAAGGAGGAAATATACACTTTTCTTAGACAAAAAAGGAAATATGTACCTATTTTTGATTTGATTAATCATCTAGTAGGAAAAGGGTTACCTAATGAATTATTGTATGGGCAACATGCCTTAACAAAACATTTTATTATGTATTTGTCCAAGAGAGAAGACCTGAGCTTATGGGCTAAGCCTGATGGGTACATTTATATTAAAGTTCTTGATAAATAGCGCAACCACATTTAAAGGAAGAGAGCGAGTAGCAATTTAAAAAACAAATTATACCCGTAGACAGATAGAGATGTTTAGAATGCATCTAAATGATTGCTGACTAAAATTTATTAGAAAAACAAGAGAGTTATGTCCACAACGTGCTGCTACTTCTATTTTCAAATAATAGCTGAAGTCCCTTCCTTATATTTGGTAGGGACTATTTGACATTTATAAATATAACTTTTCAAGTAACAAGAATGGAGATTTTCTCTGATATCGTCTAAGGGATTACCGAGGACGAAAATATGTATTTTAAAACAATCTTGGTTCTATTTTTGAATATTGAGTTAAATATCATGAGATGGTTTGGTGTTAACAAAACTATTATGGTTTTAAAAAACCATATTTACATCAATATCTTTATGGTTTACAATAACCATAAAGATATTGAATAAAATCAAGTGGAGGGAAAAATTTTGGATAAAAAGAAATATATTGAATTGCAAAACACTGATTTCACTAATTTTGAATGGACGCTTACAAATTCGTTGAGAGCTTTTTGTATACCAGATGAGTACTTAGTAAAGGGAATTTCTATTGCGTTTTTAACTCTGCTTTGGAGGCAAACGGAGGAAAAAGAAACGACAACTTTATCATCTGTAATTTCTGAGAAGATTAAAGATGAAACAACTGCTCACTATTTGAAAAATGTAGCTTTTGAGTTTGGGAATTTGATTTTTGATTTGACAGATAAATATGAAGAAGATGTTCTTGTTTCATATATATTATTTGCGGAACCAAATCGTTATTCAGCAGTAAGTGAGTACGTAACACCACAGGGTATCATCAATCTGGCCATCAATATTCTCGACATTAAGCCAGGCGATAGGGTGTTGGATATGGGTTCTGGCTTAAATAACTTTTTGACTGCAGCAAGTGCAAATGAAAATTCTGCAAAGTACTTCGGTATAGAAATTCATACTCAGTCCGTAGTTGTTGCAAATATTAGAGATTTTGTTGCTGAAAATAATATTACAGTAGTTCAAGGGGATATGCTGGCAAAGTCATGTAATGAAATTGGAGCTAACAAAATCTTTTCTAACTATCCAATTGGAATGAAGCTAGCACAATTAAAACAGAAAATCGATGTTAACCCTACTTTAAGAAAATATTTTGGAAATATGAAGAGAAATATATCCTCAGATTGGATTTATAATTTCGCAGTCCTAGATAATCTTACTGATTCTGGTAGGGCGGTTGTCCTTATGACGAACTCGGGTACTTGGAATAGTTCAGATGAAATGATTCGCAAGTATTTTATTGAATCTGGATATATCCAGGGTGTTATTTTGCTACCAGAACGTCTTTTCACAGGAACTGGGATTCCAATGACGATGTTAGTACTGGGAAAAAATAAAAGTCAGACTGTAAAAATGGTAGATGCATCATCAATTTTTACAAAAGGCAGACGCCAGAATACCCTTGAAGAAAATGATATTCTTCACATTATGGAATTTTATAATGCAGATTCAGAATTTAGCAGAGTTGTTTCCACGGAAGAAATTGCAAGAGAAGAGTACTTTCTTAATCCACAGAGATTTATACTTTCCAGGGATGAGGCCTTTGATGGAATTACTTTTGAAGATATTTGCATCCGAATTTCTAGGGGGGCACAAATTAAGTCCTCTGAATTGGATGAACTAGCAACTTCTGAATCAACCGGATTGCATTATTTAATGCTTCAGAATATTAGTGAGGGCTTAATCGGTGAAAAATTACCGAGTTTGAAGACCATTGCTCCTCGCTATGAAAAATATTGTATTAATAACAACGATTTGATTCTGTCAAAGATAGGTTCTCCTTTTAAGGTCGGCTTGGCTCACGTTGAACCAGGTGAAAAAATTCTAGCAAACGGGAATCTTTATTTTATTGAGTTGGATGAAGATAAGATTAATCCAGTGTTTGTAAAAGCATTCCTAGAGAGCGAACCTGGTCAGGCTCAACTTTCCAAACTTGCAAAAGGTTCAGCTATGATGAGCATCAGTATACGTGACTTGAATCAATTAAGGATTCCAAATATTTCACGTGAGGAGCAAGAAAGAATTGCGTCGGAGTACAATGAACTCTGCGATGACATTGTAATTCTTCAAAAACAACTCGAAAAAATTAAAGATAAGAAGGCCAATTTATTAAACCGAGTGGAGGACTGTGATGAAGATGAAAATAACGAATGATCAGCTCCTCGATATTATTGCTGAAGCATCTTATCGTTTGCATTCTGAATTGCGGGCAGCGGGTAGGAAAAACAAATTACAGGAATATTTAATATCAATTGGAATGGGAGACCTGTTCCCAGAAGAAAAAGATGCATATAAGTTTGAATCCTATCCTGACGGTAAGATTTTGATTATTGGTAGGAACGAGGTGAAACCTCAGGTTATAATTGGCACGTTGAAAGATTTAGGAATACCAAAAGAACAGATTGAACTCTGCTTAGGGTATGATGAAGCTAAGACATATCCTTACAATAAGTTACAGTATAATCCTAAATACAGAGCCGTATTATTTGGTCCCTTACCGCACTCAGTTGTGGGCAAAGGAGAAAGTTCAAGTATCATCACTCATCTCGAAACAAACGAGGGATTTCCTCGTGTTATAAGGCTCACTGCTAATAATGAACTGAAAATGACTAAATCTAGTCTCAAATCGGCAGTAAGTGAATTATTACATACTGGATACCTTGAACCGTGTTAATTGCTCTGTCTACTAGTGTGAAAATCATTTCCAGTTTTTAATAGTTTAAAAACATATATAATACTATATGGGAATATTAAGAGGAATGTAAAATTGATAGTAGAAATATCATTTGGTAAATGAGTTGTCTTTTTTCTAGTATCTTTATGAATAGATTAATTAAAATTGTGAGGTGCAGTAGTGTTAGGTGCAATAATAGGTGATATTGTTGGTTCTCGTTTTGAATGGAATAATATTAAAACAAAAGAGTTTGATTTTTTAACATACAAATGCTTTGTCACTGACGATAGCATTATGTCATTAGCGATTGCTAAAGCTATTCTTGACTGTAATGGTGATTATCATAAGTTAAACGAATTTTCTGTGTCTTGCATGCAAGAAATTGGACGTCCATATCCCGATTCCGGGTATGGTGGAATGTTTAACGAATGGATGTATTCTGATAATCCTCAACCGTATAAAAGCTTTGGTAATGGAGCTGCCATGCGTGTGAGCGCATGTGGTTTTGCTGCCTCGACGTTAGAAGAAGCAAAACAACTATCTAAGAAGGTAACCGAAGTCACTCACAATCACCCAGAAGGAATGAAAGGGGCAGAGGCTACTGCTGTTGCGATCTTTCTTGCAAAAACCGGGAAAAACATACTCGAAATCAGGGACTATATTAATGATCATTACTACTCAATGAATTTTACTCTAGACAGTATTCGTGATTCATATGTGTTTAATGAAACTTGTCAAAACACTGTACCTCAAGCGATTATGGCATTTCTTGAGTCTACTAGTTTTGAGGATGCTATTCGAAATGCTATATCTATCGGTGGTGATAGCGATACACTAGCTGCAATAACTGGTGGTATAGCGGAGGCCTACTATGGTATACCTACGGATATTCGGAAACATGCGCTCACTTTCCTTGACGAGCGTTTAATGAAAATTCTAATAGACTTTGAAAATGTATATGCTCCAAAGTTAGAGACAATAAATGGAGACAAATCAGTCGCCATTACGAAATCAGAAAATGGTAAGAAAGTAAAAACTGGAAGTCGAGAAAAAATGATCGCTTCAGCTGTTGGTGTAGCTGATGATGATCTTAACATGAGTTTTGCCAAGAATGAGAAGACAACTAGCCAAGCGCTGTTCTCGCACTTATTTGAGTGTTGTAATATTCTTCGTGGTCCTATAAATCAAGATGAATATAAAAGCTATGTAACTCCAATCTTATTCTTTAAACGTTTATCAGATGTTTATGATGAAGAAACCGTGAAAGCTCTTGAAGAATCAGGTGGAGATGAAGAGTATGCCTCTTTCCCTGAAAACCATAGTTTTATTATTCCTGATGGGTGCCATTGGAACGATATTCGTGAGAAATCTGAAAATGTTGGAAAAGCCATCGTAGATGCAATGGTTGGAATTGAACGTGCTAATCCAGACACGTTATTTGGAGTATTTTCAAGTTTTGATGATGCTAACTGGACCGATAAAAACAAGTTATCAGATGAGCGGCTTAAAGATCTTGTTGAGCACATGTCCAAAATCAAAGTTGGTAATGAGAATTATTCATCTGATGTGATGGGAGATAGCTATGAATACTTAATTAAGAAGTTTGCTGACCTTTCCAAGAAAAATGCAGGTGAATTCTATACACCTCGTTCCGTTGTCAAATTAATGGTCAAAATTCTTGATCCAAAACCAGGAGAAACCGTATATGACCCAGCCTGTGGGACGGGTGGAATGTTAATCGAAGCCATTCGCAATATGAATAATGATCGAAGAGTTTATGGTAAAATCTACGGCCAGGAAAAGAATATTGCCACTTCCGCAATTGCAAGAATGAACTTGTTTTTGCACGGAGCTCGTGATTTTAAAATAATACAAGGGGATACTCTACGCTCTCCAGTATTCTTACATCGTGGTGAATTACAAACTTTTGATTGTGTTATCGCCAATCCGCCTTTTTCATTAAAAAAATGGGGGGCAGATCAATTCTCTTCAGATGTATACGGACGTAACCTATGGGGTAGTCCAACAGATTCAAGTGCGGATTTTGCATGGCTTCAACATATGGTTAAATCAATGGATCAAAAGAATGGTCGTTGTGCTGTTGTACTACCACAAGGAGTATTGTTTCATGGAGGAAGAGCAGGCCAAATTAGGAAGAAACTCATTGAATCAGATAAACTTGAGGGTGTTATTACGCTTGTAAGAGGATTGTTTTATAGCACAGGTGTGTTGGCGTGTATTCTTATCCTGAATAACAACAAGCCTGCTGAACATAAAGGTAAGGTTCTCTTTGTCGATGCTTCACAAATCTATACACCGCAGCGCGCACAGAACGTCATGACAGAAAAAAATGTTGAAGATACTTATAATCTTTATGAAAATTATGAAAATGTAATCGAAAAGTCGAAAATAGCGACATTCGAGGAAATTAAAGCAAAAGACTATACGTTATCCGTTAATAGTTACATTGAAAAAACAGCGCAGGAAATAACCTCTCCTAAAGAAGTAAAGAAAAGTTTCTTCCAAGCTCTTGAGGATGCTATTGCTGCAGAAGAAAACTTTAAAAGATTATTGATTGAAGGAGGATATATCAGTGAGTAACCAGATTACAATCGATGAGTTAAAAGCATATTTATGGAACTCTGCGGTCCTTCTTCGCACCCATATTGACGCAGGGTCATATAAACAATATATTTTTCCTCTTTTGTTTTTTAAGCGAATTTGTGATGTTTACGATGAAGAATGTGAAGAGATCTTGAAAGAGTATGACGGTGATGAAGAGGCACTAGAATGGGAAGAAAACCATCGATTCATGGTACCAAAAGGGTATCATTGGGAAGATGTCCGATCTGTTTCTGAAAATGTTGGTGTCGCCATCGTCAATGCTTTTCGTGCAATTGAAAAAGCGAATGTTGAAAAATTACATGGTGTGTTTGGTGACGGTGCTTGGACAAATAAAAACCGATTGCCAGATGAATTACTAAAAGATTTAATTGAGCATTTTTCATCAAAAACACTTTCTATGGAAAACTGCCCTGAAGATGAATTAGGACAAGGCTATGAATATCTAATAAAAAAATTTGCCGATGATAGTGGCCATACCGCTCAAGAATTTTATACCAATCGTACTGTCGTTCATCTTATGACAGAGATGTTGAAGCCGCGATCTGGTGAAAGCATTTATGACCCAACTTGTGGAAGTGCCGGAATGCTTATTTCCTCTATTGCTTATTTGAAGCAAAAGGGTCTTGAATGGAGAAATGTAAAAATTTACGGACAGGAGATAAATGCACTGACATCTGCAATTGGGCGAATGAATTTATTCCTTCATGGTGTAAAAGATTTTAATATTGTAAATGGCGATACATTGAAAAATCCTGCATTTATCGAAAATGGACAGCTTATGCAATTTGATTTGGTTCTTGCTAATCCTCCATACTCGATTAAGCAATGGGACCGAGAAGCTTTTTCTGCCGATAAGTACGGACGTAATTTCCTTGGAACGCCACCACAAAATCGTGCAGACTTTGCGTTTTTTCAACACATATTAAAAAGTTTGGACCCTAAAACGGGCAGATGCGCCATTCTATTTCCGCACGGTGTTTTGTTTCGTGATGAAGAAAAGGATATGCGTGAAAAGCTGGTTAAAAGTGATATAGTCGAATGTGTTATTGGGATTGGAAAGAATCTATTTTTTAATTCACCAATGGAGGCATGTATTGTAATTTGTCGCACAAATAAAGCTCCATTACGAAGAGGGCAAGTGCTATTTATAAATGCCAAAAATGAAGTAACGCGGAAAAATGCAGAAAGCTATCTTGAAAACGATCACATTCAAAAAATTGCTAAAGTGTATACCGATTTTACTGAAATAGAAGGTTTTTCTTCCATTGCATCGATTGACCAGATTTCAAAGTATAGGAGCAAATTGAGCATTCCTTTATATGTTTCGGTTACTGGCGAAAAAGACAGTGAAGAGTCATACACTCTTGACGAGGCTCTAGATAGTTGGTTGAGCAGTAGTGATACGTTTAAGGAATCATATGAAACATTAAAATATATGCTAGTTGAGAATCGTGGTGAGGAAGTATGATTAGATATAGGTTAGGGGAAATTGTTGATGTAATTTCAGAACGTGAAGATAATCCTTCAAATTGCAAATATGATAAATTTGTCGGTCTTGAACATTATATTTCAGGTGAAGTCGAAATAAAAAACTATGGAAATACTGATTTATTAAAGTCAGCAATGAAAGTATTTAAAGCAGGTGATATTCTTGTTGCTCGACGTAATGTATATTTGAGGAGAGCTTCTGTTGTAAATTTTGATGGCATAACTTCGGGTGATTCTATAGTACTGAGAGCAAAAGATGAGTTAATAATGAAACTTCTTCCGTTTGTTTTAAATACAGATAATTTTTGGGAATATGCCGAGAAATTTGCCGATGGAACGATGTCTAAAAGACTTTCGCCAAAGATATTGCTTGAATATGAATTTGTTTTACCTGAAATTAAAGAACAGGAAAAACTTGTAAAGCTCTTATGGACTGCAGAAGATACTAAAGAAGCATATAAAAATCTGCTAAATTTAACTGATGATCTTGTCAAAGCACAATTTTTTGAGATATTTGGTAATCTCGAATTTAACGATTACAACTGGCCCGCATTAAAGCTATCGGATGCATGCGCGGATCCCGATCATATAAAGTGCGGTCCATTTGGCACACAATTAAGTAAGTCGGAATATGTGGAAAGTGGCGTTGCAATTTGGGGGATACCGCAAATCAATTCAGCTTTTGCCCAGCAGCCTACGGATTTCGTGACACCAGAAAAAGCAAAGCAACTTGCAGCATTTTCATTACAACCAGGAGATATCGCTATGTCACGTAAAGGAAATGTAGGAATGTGTGCACTGTTTTCAGATAAATACCCTGACGGAATAATCCACTCAGATGTTCTTCGTATAAGGGCGGATCAAAATAGATTTAACCCTGTATTCCTTATGTATCAGCTACGGATAAGCCCTTTTGTAGAAACTCAGATTAGTATGGTTAGTGCAGGGGCTATAATGGCAGGAATCAATGTGACCAAATTAAAGAATATTATGATTCACATGCCTCCTATAGAACTTCAAAATCAATTTGTAATCTTTGTCCAACATGTCGAAAAATCAAAGTTTGATTTGAATCAAACTATTTCAAGTATTGAAAATACAATTAAATCTCTCATCGAGCAATTTAGGTTAAATTAAATATTAATTTATTATCGTAGCATTTTATGAAAGATTAATCTAAGCAAAAAATAGGTATTCTGGCAAAATCAAACGCTGAATGGACTAGATAGTAGAATATAGTATTGTAGGTGTTAGTATAAACCAAATTCGGAGGTGAAAACTATGTTTACTGAGCATGATTTTGAAAAAATGATAATAGATAAAATACGCAAGAACGGCTGGGGATATATTCCTGCAGAAGAGCTTCCACGTCAACATTCTGATGTAATGGTTGAGCCTATGGTCCGGGAGGCACTTATTCGGCTCAATCCTGAAATAGCTGAAGATCCAACGCGCGCTGATGAAGTGATCTATAAGCTACGAACGGTTATTCTATCTGTGCAACCACATAACTTAGTTACCCAAAATGAGTTATTCAAAAGGTTAGTTTTTGAAGAAAATTCATATCCATTTGGTAAAGATGGAAGAATGGTTCCAATCCGTTTTTTTGGTACGCTTACAAAAGAAAATATGGCTCATAATGAATATGTTGTCACCAATCAATGGGTTTTCCCCAAGGAAGATGGCGGGAAGAGACTGGATATTGTATTGCTTATTAACGGGTTCCCAATTGCTATCGGTGAGTTGAAAACACCAACTAGAGGTGCTATCACTTGGATGGACGGGGCTGGTGATATTTCTGCATATGAGAAAAGCATTCCCCAAATGTTTGTGACTAATGTTTTTAATTTTGCCTCCGAAGGAAAGCATTATCGTTACGGTTCCGTTTGCATGCCCATCAATCTATGGGGGCCATGGCACACTGCCGAAAACAAAGCTGAAGGCACACTTGCTGATGTTGAGCGCAGTGTTCTATCCATGATTAAACCTGAAATCATCATGGATATCTTTCAGTTTTTCACGATATTTGCTACGGACAAGAAATATCGGAAATATAAAATCATTTGTCGCTATCAGCAATTTGAAGGGGCAAATCTTATTGTCGAACGTGTGAAAGCGGGCTATCCGAAAAAGGGTCTTATTTGGCACTTCCAAGGGAGTGGAAAATCACTTCTTATGGTATTTGCGGCACAAAAACTTCGGATGATTCCAGAACTGAAAAATCCTACTGTTGTTATTGTGGATGATCGAATTGACCTTGAAACTCAAATTACTGCTACCTTCAATGCGTCTGATATCCCCAATTTAGCGAGTGCAAGTAGCAAAGAAGATCTGGTTAGCTTTTTCAAAGGGGATATGAGAAAAATCCTCATCACCACTATATTTAAGTTTGGTGAGGTGGATGGTGTTCTTAATCAGAGAGATAACATTATTCTAATGGTAGACGAGGCTCACCGAACACAAGAAGGTGACTTGGGAGAAAAAATGCGTATGGCTTTACCGAATGCATTTTTCTTCGGCTTAACTGGTACTCCTATTAATCGTATAGACAAGAATACCTTCTATACATTCGGAGCAGAAGAAGATAAATCTGGCTATATGAGTCGTTACTCATTTTCTGATTCTATAAGGGATAATGCAACCTTACCATTGCATTTTGAAGCGGTACCAGTTGATTTACACATTAATCAAGCGGCAGTTGATTTAGCTTTTGATGAATTGACAAAAAACCTGACTGAACAGGAAAAAAGTGAACTCGCTCGCCGTGTTAAGATTGAAGCAGTCATGAAATCACCAGACAGGATTAAGAAAGTCTGTGAACATATTGCCAAACATTTTAAAGAAAAAATTGAACCTAGCGGATTTAAAGGACAAGTTGTTTGTTACGATCGTGAATGCTGTTTGTTATATAAGCAAGAGCTTGATAAATTACTAGGTAAAGAAGCAACAACAGTTGTCATGGATACAAATAATGACAAAGAAGACAAATACAAAGCTTTTCGCCGAGATCGTGATGCAGAAGCGAAACTTCTGGATTATTTTCGAGAGAAGGATAGCCCTCTTAAACTGGTGATCGTTACATCAAAATTATTAACAGGTTTTGACGCACCGATTCTTCAAGCGATGTATCTGGACAAACCTATGAAAGATCATACCCTTTTACAGGCAATATGTCGTACAAATCGTGTATATGGTCAGGAAAAAACACACGGACTTATTGTTGACTATATCGGAATATTTGACAATGTTGCAAATGCTCTTGATTTTGATGAAAAAAGTGTTCAGAAGGTTATTACAAACATTGATGACGTTAAAAATGAATTACCGAAACTGATGAAAAAGTGTTTGCAATATTTTTATGGAGTTGATCGAACGGTTGAAGGATGGGAGGGGCTTGTTGCGGCGCAAGAATGCCTACCTACAAACAAAGAAAAAGACCAGTTCGGAGCCGATTATCGGGTACTCAATCGGGCATGGGATGCACTTTCCCCAGATCAGTTTTTAGTTCCATTCAAATACGATTATTTATGGCTCACCAAAGTTTATGAATCGGTAAAACCAACAAATGGTTCAGGTGCACTCATTTGGGCCGCTCTTGGTTCAAAAACAATCGAATTGGTACATGAAAATGTGAGTGTATATAAGGTCCATGATGACTTAGACATTTTGCGTCTTGATGCGGATATTATTGATGAATACCTTGAAGGACGAAAGGATCCAAACAAAGTGGCTAAGAGAATTGAAATTAATCTTGTTGCCAGAATCCAAGAACACGGAAAAGACCCGAAATTCATTAAATTAGGGGAAAGACTTGAAGAATTAAGAGAAAGACATGAACAAGGCTTAATTACTAGTGTTGAGTTCTTAAAAAGACTTCTTGAACTTGCGAAGGATGCGGCAGAAGCGGAAAAAGAAACTGTACCCGAAGAAGAAATTGATAAAGGTAAAGCAGCCCTTACAGAGCTATTTAATAGTGTAAAGAATAGGAATACCCCTATTATCGTTGAAAGAATCGTAAATGACATAGATGATATTGTAAAAATTGTCCGTTTCCCAGATTGGCAAAGTACAACAACCGGTAAGCAAGAAGTTAAGAAAGCTTTGCGTAGCGTGATTTGGGTGAAATACAAGATTAAAGATAAAGAATTGTTTGATAAATCATATAATTATGTAGAGATGTACTATTAGTAATTAGAATAACTTTACAAGATTAAACATCTAATCATTTTACACGTTACAAGTGTGAAACCTTATAATATTAAGGAATACAAGTTAATATCGACTCTGACCACCGCAATAAAAAACTAAAACTTATAGGTCAATGCTTTGGACAACCAAGACATTGACCTTTTTGTATTTTAGAGGGCTAATGTGATTGCTAATAGTATCAACAGTAACAATCAGTTTAAATCCTGTAAGATCAAATTTTTTAAAGAAGTGTATTAATTGCGAAAATTAAAGTGGCGGAGAAGCAAGAATTTAATATAATAAGAGAATTGAACTTAATAACAGAAATAAAAACTTGTAAGGTTTGAGATTTAACTCTTTCTGAAGAAACAATAGTGCTCATATATGGCTTTTATTTGGTATGAAGGCAATTCGCATTGAAAAAATTTCCAATGTGATGTAAATTGAGTTTAGATATTATTAGTACTTTTGGGGTGTTTTGATGGATAGTTTTATTGATTACTATACTCTGTTAGGTGTATCAAAAGATGCTTCCAAAGACGAAATTAAAAAGGCATATAGAAATAAGGCAAAAAAATATCATCCAGATGCTGGTGGGAGTAATGAGGAGTTTGTTCTTTTAAAACAAGCGTTTGACATCTTAAACAGTCATTTAAAAAGAATGAATTACGATAAAATGTATGACTCCTACAAAAAACAAGAAGCAAATAATCAAAATGGAACTTATCAAAAAAACTATGAAACTGATAAAAATACTAGTAAACAGAAACAAAAGGAAGAAGATAATGAAAAAAGTAAGAGAGCAGATAATGCTGATGAAGGTAATAATAAGGAAAAATCTGAAAAACCACAATTTAATACTAGCCAATTAAAAGTTTGGCGTGTTCTTGCTATTTTCTCAGTAATCTTAAATTTTGTTCTAATAATTCTTCTACTTGATAAAAATCTATTTGAAAATATAGTAGGTGATTTAGAGCCTATTGAAGAACTAGAATCCTATTTATATTCACAGGAGGAATATAATAAGTTATTACATGACAATTCAATATTAGAAGACCGGCTTACGACAGTATTAAAGGACTTTAACGAACAAGCGAACTATATTAATGAACTAGAACAAAGGCGCTCTGAAATTAGTACTAAACCAATCACCGGTATTGAAACCGAAAATGGAAATAATATAAACGAGGAAAATAAAACTATCTCACAAGACAAATCCTATTTTACGCTAGGCTCTTCGCCAGATGAAGTCAAACAAATAATGGGAACTCCTAGCTCTATCATAGGTGATAGATGGGGTTATGACCTTTCTTCAATAACTTTTAGGGATGGAAAAGTAACAGGTTGGTCAGATATTGGCAATAACCTTAAGGTAAATATAGAGAAAAAAGATTTAAATGTTAGTTCATTTACACTAGGTAGTTCTTATCAAAATGTAATTGATGCAATGGGAACTCCTAGCTCTATCATAGGTGATAGATGGGGATATGACCTTTCCTCAATAACTTTTAGTGATGGGAAGGTAACGGGTTGGTCAGATATTAGCAATAACCTTAAAGTTAGATAATACCAAAATTGATAGATGAAATTCTAAGAAAATCCTCAAGAGTTTCTGCATATTTAATTGGATTTGATGTTAGTGGATTATAGATCCATTATGTAAATTCGATTGAACTCGAACGGCAGTTTCGAAAATTGTAGAGAGCATTAGTGATAGAGATTTTTTGGAGTTTAATATTAGGGTGAAAGTAATACCAGATGAAATTTAAACTCTGTATTAAAAATTGATGAAAAATACAAATTTCATTTTCGGCAAATTTTCGGCAATTCATCGAATGGCTCTATAAACCAATATAAAAAGCCTTGATATCTCAAGGCTTTTAAGCGTCCCAGAAGGGATTCGAACCCCCGGCCTACAGTTTAGGAAACTGTTGCTCTATCCTACTGAGCTACTGGGACATATAAAGGTAGTATGGACGCTTTTTAGTTCACACAAAAGGAAACTGTCGTCCTGATTTCAGGTAGCTTGCTCAAGAAGCGGCTCAATCAGTACGCTGAGGAAAAACCAAGGAAGCATACTCGATCGTGCTCTATCCTACTGAGCTACTGGGACATATAAGGTAAAATGGACGCTTTTTAGTTCGCACAAAAGGAAACTGTCGTCCTGATTTCAGGTAGCTTGCTCAAGGAGTGGTGTCTGCATCTCTTTGAGATACCCATATTTTCCAATGCGCAGGCATTAACTATTATAAGTTATTCTCAGAAAAGGTCAAGTATTACCCTTAAAACATCTGTTACCATAATAGAAACTTTCGGACAATATCAAACTACTAACTCGACTGTAGCAAGAAGTAGAACAAGCTCTCAGGAGTTACATCAATAATACAAGGTTATTAGGACAACAAACGAGGGTAAGAGTAGAGAACGACCGAACTGATAAATTTTAAATGACCATATTAACGTACTGTTAAATTTCTCCTTTTAAGAGGATTTTTGCAGAATAGTGGCGAAATTAAGGTATGATAGAGAAAACATCAAAAGTAAATTGCGGGAGGGAAAGCATGACACACGAAGAAATGAATCCAACGATCGGAAAGATCTTAGAGAATATAGAAAGAGTCATGATTGGAAAAAGAAATGTGGCAGAATTAAGCTTGGTTGCTTTGCTTTCTGGGGGTCATGTACTCCTTGAGGACGTCCCTGGTGTAGGGAAAACGATGATGGTTCGTGCACTTGCTAAATCAGTAAACGCCAAATTTCGACGTATTCAATTTACCCCTGATCTTCTTCCATCTGATGTAACAGGTGTTTCGATTTACAATCCGAAGGAACTGGAATTTCAATTCAGACCAGGACCGATTATGGGCAACATTATTTTAGCAGATGAAATTAACCGGACCTCTCCTAAAACTCAATCTGCGTTGCTTGAAGGGATGGAGGAAAGCAGCGTGACGATTGACGGTGTAACCCATCGACTCGAAAAACCTTTCTTTGTTATGGCGACTCAAAATCCAATTGAGTATGAAGGAACATATCCACTGCCAGAAGCACAGCTCGATCGCTTTTTATTAAAAATGAAAATGGGCTATCCAGATATCGCAGAAGAAATGGAAGTATTAAGTCGGGCTCAAACGTCGACTCCGATTGAAGAACTAGAAGCTGTGATCGATTTAGATGACCTTCGTGAGCTACAAGAAAATATTAAACTAGTAACGGTTGACGATACGTTAAAACGTTACATTGTTGATATCGTCAATGAAACACGATCAAGCAGCAATGTCTATTTAGGAGCCAGTCCTCGTGGATCGATTGCACTTATGAAGGCGGCACAGGCTTATGCCTATATGTATAGAAGAGACTATGTGCTTCCGGATGATGTTCAATTTTTAGCACCATATGTGTTGGCTCACCGAATTATTTTAAAATCGGAGGCGAAGTTTGAAGGGATTTCTGCAGAGGATGTTATGCAACGCGTATTAGCTCGTGTGCCTATTCCGGTTCAAAGGCTAGTGAAATAAAATGAGAGATTTTCTAAACCGTATGAAGCATATTTGGAAGCTTTTAGTCCTTTTATTTTTACTAGTGGTGACTTTTTCTTATGCGATGTTTCAAGGTGGATTTGTAAGTTGGTTTTTATTTTACAGCTTTCTTCCGTTCGCCGTGTACAGCATTGTCCTGGTATTCTTCGGGGTTAAGCAATTGACAGTGAAAAGAGAGCTTGTGAAAGAAGAATACCATGCAGGCGAAAAGCTAAACGTGAAAATCAAATTGAAGCGCCCCTCATCTTTTCCTCTTTTTTATATGATAATCGAGGATGACTTAAGTAATGAACTACTAGCTCCGATGCAAAAAAGTCAGATGAAAGCTTTCGTATTTCCCCATTTTCGGAAGGAAATCGATTTTGAGTATACGATTCAATCTCTCCCTCGAGGAGAGCACCACTTAAAAGGGATCCATATTCGATTTGGTGACCCTTTAGGGCTCGTGGAAAGACAAATCCATTTTGAAACAGAGGACGATAAAATCATCGTTTACCCTCCTTATAAAGATCTGCTGTATCGACCGATGGATAATCACTATGAACAAGGGATGACTGCGTCGAAGGAAAGGGTTCAGCGCGATACGTCAATGGCGATTGGGATACGTGAATATCAGCCAGGGGATCGTTATTCTTGGATTAATTGGAAGGCATCAGCGAAAAGAAATGATATTATGACGAAAGAGTTTGAACAGAGAAAATCTCATGATGTTCTTTTAATCATGGACTGCGCTCCAGAAAAGCGGTTTGAAGCCATTGTCTCCTTTACTGCCTCACTTTTAAGGGCTATCTTGCGCAAAGGTGCTCAAGTTGGACTTCTTACTTATAGTGAGGAACGAGGACAATTTCCGATTCAAAGTGGTGAAGCCTATCAACAGCAGTTATTTTACCACTTGGCGAAAATAAAGGATCGGAGCTCGGTTACATTAGATACCGTACTTGAAAGTGAGAGTTTTATGATGTGGCAAAATGCTTCCATCATGCTCATCACTTCTCAATTAACAAGAGAGTTAGTCGAAAAAGCGAGTCAGTTTTCGGCGAGAAAAGGAAGCTTGACGATATTTTTAATAAAAGAAGAAAAAGAAGTGGCCACTGAAAAAGAAATCGTTTTGAAAAGTGAAGCGAATGCAAGAGGGGTACGAGTGATGTTCGTTCACGCTGGTCATTTTTCTAAAGCCTTTTCGGAGGTGAATAGGGGATAATGAGTGGAGAAAAAGTGAAAAGCAATATGCTGAATGTCTGTCTATACATTTGTGGCTTTTTTCTATTATGGGAGTGGCTAAGACCGTTAGAGCAGCTAACAGACACGGCGAATTTAGGTGTTTTTATTATCTTTTTAGTCGTTTCTCTTGTTTTAGCACTTCTGAAAGTGAATGTGTTTTTACGTAATGGAATTAAGCTGATATATGTTCTTTACACGATTAATTTCTTGTATTACGAAGGGTCTTTTTTTCGATTAAAATGGCTTCTCACTATTGCAGATAGCTTAATCGATAATATGCGAGCGGTTTTTCAAGGGGATTGGACTTCCTTAACTGATGATTTCCGCAGTATTCTTTTCTTCATATTGCTTGGGCTGATGGCTTATTTACTTCGTTACTGGCTCATCAATCGTAAGCAAATCTTCATCTTCTTTTTCATGACGTTGTTGTATATTACGGTTCTTGATACATTTACCCCATATGAAGCGAAATTTGCGATTGTACGAACAATCATAGTGGGCTTTGCTCTTATGGGGATTCTGACGTTTTATCGCATTTTAGACCGTGAAAAATTACAAATGCCACCTGGTTTTGTGAAAAAATGGCTTGCTCCATTCGTAGTGATGTTAGGAGTCAGTGTTATTATTGGGTATATTGCACCGAAGGCAAGTCCGATTTGGCCGGATCCGGTTCCATATATTAAGTCTTATTCACAAGATAGTGGTGAAGGTTTGACCGGAGCAAAAAAAGTAGGCTATGGAGAGAATGATACCAATCTTGGAGGTCCGTTTTTACCAGATGATACGGTTGTGTATGAGACTGAAGCGGATCATCGTCAATATTGGAAGGTAGAAACGAAGGATGTCTATACAGGGAAAGGTTGGATATCTGCAGAAGAAAATGGAGAAAGAATCGCTTTTGATATGGATGAAGAGTTTCCGATCTCCAGTTATTCAGATGAGGAAATGAAAGTGGATGAACGAACTGCGATCGTTAGACCGCTTGCTCAGTATCCACACATTATCTATCCACTAGGTTTAAAGCATGTCGAAAATGATGTGGGTCATTCTTATGAAGTGGATGTAAGTTTGGAAAAAATATATGGCGCAGAGCTAGGTAATCTTCCTGGAATTGGTCAATATACAGTGGAATATGAATCTCCAAGATTTAGTATGAGTAGAATGACGAGTGCGGTGGATCAAAACCATCCGCTTTTAACAGAAGAGTTTATGGAGCATTATACACAGTTACCTGATTCGTTACCTGAGAGAGTAAGGGACTTGGCAATTGAGTTGACTCAGGATAAAGAAAATTGGTATGACAAAGCAAAAATGATTGAACAATATTTTGGTCGCGTCGATTTCCAATATGACCAACGGGATGTGGCTGTTCCTGGAAGAAACGAGGATTATGTCGACCAATTTCTTTTTGAAACGCAAAAGGGATATTGTGATAACTTTTCAACTTCGATGGTTGTGATGCTACGATCCATTGGCATTCCTGCCCGTTGGGTAAAGGGCTACACGGAAGGCGATTTTCGTGGAATGACCGATTCAGGACAAAGGCTATACGAGATCACGAATAATAATGCTCACTCTTGGGTCGAAGTATTTTTCCCTGAGGTAGGCTGGGTTCCGTTTGAACCAACTAAAGGGTTCTCCAATAATGTTCAAATTTCCAATGACCTCAATACTGAGCAAACGGATCAGCAAGATGATGTTTTGGAAGCACCAGAAGCCCCTGAAGTGGAGAAGCCAGAAGAAAAAGAGGAGACTGCCAGATCCTCAACTTCGACTTTTACATGGAGTGATTCGTGGGATGAGATCAAACAATTTTTACAAAAGAGTTGGGAATGGTTTGCTGGAACGATTATTATTCTAGCGTTGATTTCCTATATCACCTATCTGAAACGATTAAAGTGGCTTCCATACTATCTTCTGTTCCGATTTAAGAAAAGGAAGAAGGATGAGGATTTCCCTGTCGCTTATGTTACGTTACTGAAGCAATTGGAGCGATATGGATTAAAGAGAAAACCAGAACAGACATTAAGAGAGTATGCTCGCTATATCGATTATTATTTTTCCAGTGGAGAAATGAGCGCTTTAACTTCCACCTATGAGCAATATGTTTATAAGGGAAAATTACAAGATGGAAGTTGGGAAAATACTAAAGAATTGTGGGAAAATTTAATTAAAAAAACAATAGCTTGACCTGCCGATCTTCGTGTTGTTACAATATGTCTTAATTGGAAACGATGAGCGTTTAATACATGAATCCTTCATATATCCTCGGTAATATGGTCCGAGAGTCTCTACCGAATCACCTTAAATGATTTGACTATGAAGGCAGGATCATTCTATTTGTGCTATGAAACTAGAATTCTGCCTTCAGATCATTTTTTATGAGGGGGGATTCTAGTTTTTTTATTAAGGGACTGGATAAAGGTACCGTTTATGAGGTTGTATAGAAGCTCTTTTTAGATGGAGTTTATAAGGGAATATTGAGGCAAACTAGACTGAGAACGAATAATGAGGTGAACGTAAGAGATGACGATTGAAGGTTTGAAAAGTCAAGAAAAAATTGTCGTGTTGGATTTCGGGAGTCAATATAATCAATTAATTACGCGAAGAATACGTGAATTTGGTGTGTATAGTGAGCTTCACCCACATACGATCACGGCAGAAGAAATTAAGCAAATGAATGCAACGGGAATTATTTTCTCTGGTGGTCCGAACAGCGTTTATGATGAAAATTCCTTCCGTGCTGATGAAGCAATTTTTGAATTAGGACTCCCAGTTTTGGGGATTTGCTATGGCATGCAGCTAATGACGCAGCATTTTAATGGGAAGGTAGAACCGGCTAAGAACCGTGAGTACGGGAAAGCAGAAATTAAGATTGAAAATGAGACTAGAATTTTTGGTCAGCTTCCACAGGAACAAATTGTATGGATGAGTCATGGTGACCTAGTTGTTGAAGCACCTGAAGGATTTTCCGTTGATGCAACAAGTCCTTCATGTCCCATTTCAGCAATGAGTGATGAGTCTCGTAACCTTTATGCGGTTCAATTCCATCCAGAAGTTCGCCATTCTCAATATGGAAACGAACTGTTAAAGAACTTTGTTTTCAATGTATGTGAATGCAAAGGCAATTGGTCAATGGAGAACTTCATTGAAATTGAAATGGAAAAAATCCGTCAAACCGTTGGAGATAAAAAAGTACTTTGTGCTCTAAGTGGTGGGGTAGACTCTTCAGTTGTGGCGGTTTTGATTCATAAAGCGATTGGTGATCAATTAACATGTATTTTTGTTGACCATGGCTTATTACGCAAAGGGGAAGCGGACAGCGTGATGAAAACTTTTGCTGATGGTTTCAATATGAACGTCATTAAAGTCGATGCGAAAGACCGTTTCTTATCCAAACTTCAAGGGGTTAGCGATCCGGAGAAAAAACGTAAAATTATCGGAAATGAATTTATTTACGTGTTTGATGATGAAGCTACGAAACTTGAAGGAATTGATTTCCTTGCTCAAGGTACGCTATACACGGATATTATCGAAAGTGGTACAGCGACTGCACAGACGATTAAATCACATCATAATGTCGGTGGTCTTCCAGAAGACATGCAATTTACATTAATTGAACCGTTAAATACCCTCTTTAAAGATGAAGTTCGTGCTTTAGGAACAGAATTAGGAATTCCAGATGAGATTGTTTGGAGACAGCCTTTCCCAGGACCAGGTCTTGGAATCCGTGTTCTAGGAGAAATTTCAGAGGACAAGCTTGAAATTGTGCGTGAATCTGACTGGATTTTACGTGAAGAAATTAAAAAGGCTGGATTAGATCGTGACATTTGGCAATACTTCACCGTTCTTCCGGACATTCGCAGTGTCGGTGTCATGGGAGATGCGAGAACATACGACTATACAATTGGAATCCGTGCCGTTACTTCCATTGATGGAATGACATCAGACTGGGCAAGAATTCCTTGGGATGTCCTTGAAGTGATTTCAACACGTATCGTGAACGAAGTTAGTCATGTCAACCGCGTAGTGTATGATATTACAAGTAAGCCACCTGCAACGATTGAGTGGGAATAGAATATTTTGTAAAATACACGAACATTCGAAAACGAACATTAAAAAATGTTCGTTTTTTCTATTGACGTAGGCAAGTGTTGTTGCTAAAATGAAAAAGAATTTAATAAAGTCGTATACATCGTATAATATTGGGGATATGGCCCAAAAGTTTCTACCAGGCTACCGTAAATGGCTTGACTACGAAGTAAGTGATAATCGAACGGTTAATGCTATTATTTGTTCTCTTTTTTCGATTATTTCATAAACTCGTTGTCAACGCTCCTGGTATAAGTGGGGCGTTTTTTATTTCTTGAATATATGAAGTAACGATGACAAGTAATTAGGGGGAATCGAAGGAATGAAAAATTATTTCCAGTTTGAACAGCTCGGTACAAACTATCGACGTGAAATCATCGGTGGTTTAACAACCTTTTTATCAATGGCTTACATTTTAGTTGTAAACCCAATTATGCTTTCTCTAGCAGATATTCCAGACTTACCAGATGAAATGAGAATGGATATGGGAGCGGTATTCGTAGCAACCGCAGTGGCGGCAGCGATCGGTTCTCTCTTAATGGGATTACTTGCAAAGTATCCAATTGCTTTAGCTCCAGGTATGGGTTTGAATGCTTTCTTTGCTTTTACAGTGGTGTTAACAATGGGGATTCCTTGGCAACACGCATTAGGTGGAGTATTAATCTCCGGACTTATCTTTATTTTGTTAACTCTTTCAGGAATTCGTGAAAAAATCATAAATGCCATTCCGGCTGAATTAAAGTATGCTGTAAGTGCTGGTATCGGTTTGTTTATAACATTTGTTGGTGCTCAAAATGCCGGAATCATTGTCAATGACGATGCTACTCTAGTGGTTTTAGGCGATATCCATGATGGAAATGTTTTACTTGCTGTTTTTGGAATTATCGTGACAGTTATTTTAATGACAAGAGGTATTAAAGGCGGAATCTTTTTCGGTATGGTGATTACAGCCATTGTTGGAATGATTTTTGGTTTAATTAATACTCCAGAAAAAATTGTTGATTCAATTCCAGACATAACACCAACGTTTGGTGCAGCATTTGGTGCATTTGGGGATAGTTCATTCTTTACAACGCAAATGCTCGTTGTTGTGTTAACATTCCTTTTTGTAGATTTCTTTGATACTGCAGGAACTTTAGTTGGTGTTGCAAACCAAGCTGGTCTTATGAAGGATAATAAGTTACCTCGCGCTGGTAAGGCACTTTTTGCTGATTCAGCTGCAACTGTGGCAGGTGCTGTACTGGGTACATCTACTACAACTTCTTACATCGAGTCATCTGCAGGTGTTGCTGCAGGTGCGAGAACAGGATTTGCTTCAATCGTAACAGCTGTTTTATTCTTATTATCGTTATTCTTCTTCCCAGTATTATCAGTGGTTACGTCTGCAGTCACTGCGCCCGCACTAATCATTGTTGGGGTCTTAATGGTTGCTTCTCTTGGAAAAATTGATTGGACGAAGTTCGAAATTGCGGTTCCTGCTTTCTTAACTATTCTTGCTATGCCATTAACTTATAGCATTGCAACGGGTATTGCGATTGGTTTCATTTTCTATCCAATTACAATGTTAGTAAAAGGAAGAGCAAAAGAAATTCACCCAATTATGTACGGATTATTTGTCATCTTTGTTCTCTATTTTATCTTCTTAAAATAAGGAACGATCGATATGAAGAATCACACGTTCGTTGTGTGGTTCTTTTTTTTGCTGTTTTCGAATAGATTGTGGTTTTTCGTAAAAACCCAGAAGCTAATTTTTACCAATATGCTATACATTAATTGTATGACGGCACTTTTCGCTTCCTCTTTTTAATCCCTGAGAGAAGATAATGGCTTATTACTCTCCAGAAGCAACAAAGTATGTGAAAAGGGTCTTTTTTTAGTTGATTCTTTGCTGGATTTTATATAGCATTAAGGAATGAGTGTGGTGAAAGAGGAGAAACGATGAGTCAATTAAAAGTATTGAAAGCGCTCAATAACAATGTGTTAATAGGGAATCATCCAACCTATGGGGAAGTTGTCATCATAGGAAAAGGGATTGGCTTCAATCGCAAGCAAGGAGACAGCATTGATCCGTCTGTCGTCGAAAAGCTCTTTGTTTTAAAGGATGAAAAGGAGCAGAAAAATTATATAAAGCTTTTACCTTTTTTGGAGAATGATTTGTTAGAGGTCTTCATTTCATGTATTGAATTGATCAAGGAGCGAACAAGGGCCACTCTGAACGAGCATATCCATGTCGCTTTAACGGACCATTTATTGTTCGCGGTCTCAAGACTTTCAAAAGGAATGGAAATGAGTAACCCTTTTTTAATAGAGACGAAAGCGCTGTATCCGTTTGAGTATGATGTTGCCCGTGACATTGTGAAATTGATCGAAGAAAAAACAGAGATCCAGCTTCCAGAAGGAGAGATAGGCTTTATCGCTCTACATATTCATTCGGCGGTTATGAATAAAAATCTTTCGGATGTTAACCGTCATTCGCAGCTGGTTACGAAATTAGTAAATATGATCGAAGAAAGATTAAATATCAAATTAGACAAGGAAAGTGTTGATTATATGCGCCTTGTCCGACATATACGTTTTACGATTGAACGGGTTCATGCTGGAGAAAAAGTAGAAGAGCCAGAAAAAATAAGTTTGCTCTTGAAGGAAGAATATCCGGTGTGTTACAATCTTTCATGGAAACTCATTAAGGTGATGCAACAAGAATTGAAGAAGCCAGTATATAATGCTGAAGCGGTATATTTAACGATGCATTTACAAAGGCTCCAAAAAAAAGTTAAATAGTTTAAATTTCCGTAAGATGTCTTCATATATATAATTGAATTCGCTTTCGGCTAGAATACCACGTGTTACTGATTCGATCAGGCATGAGTGAAAAATGTAATTGAATTTGAGTTAAGAGGGTACGCTATACCCAAATAGCTCATTTCAGTTATTTTTTCCTCATGCCTTTTTTGTGTGTTGATTTATTAGCAAAACTTAATGAGTTGAAAATATTTTAGGAGGCTTACAACATGTTCAAAAAAATGTTTGGTGTGTTACAAAAAGTTGGTAAAGCATTAATGCTACCAGTAGCGCTTTTACCAGCAGCAGGTATTTTGTTAGCACTAGGAGCTGCGCTTCGAAACCCAGCTTTATTAGAGTTAGCGCCATTTTTAGATAATAGTGGCGTGGATATGGTAGCTGCTATTATGCAAAATGCTGGGGACATTGTTTTCGGTAATTTACCAGTATTATTTGCAGTAGGGGTAGCTGTTGGATTAGCTGGTGGTGACGGGGTAGCTGGATTAGCGGCGATCATCGGTTATTTAATCATGAATGTCACAATGGGAACAGCTTTAGGAATTACCGCAGACGACGTTAATGGTCTAAATTATGCTAGTATCCTTGGAGTTCCAACCCTACAAACAGGTGTGTTTGGCGGTATTATTATCGGAATTATCGCAGCATCTCTTTACAATAAATTCTATGAAATTGAACTCCCGTCCTATTTAGGTTTCTTTGCAGGGAAAAGATTTGTACCAATTATTACAGCGGGAACGGCAGTCCTTTTAGGATTATTGATGCTTATCATTTGGCCACCAATCCAAAATGGCTTAAATGCTTTCTCGCAAAACATGGTTCACGCCAATTTAACATTATCAGCATTCATCTTTGGTGTTATTGAACGTGCATTAATTCCGTTTGGATTGCACCATATTTTCTATTCACCATTCTGGTATGAGTTTGGTCAATATACAAACGCAGCAGGAGACTTAATTCGTGGTGACCAACGTATTTTCATGGCTCAAATTACAGACAATGTTCAAGATTTAACAGCTGGTACCTTCATGACCGGTAAATTCCCATTCATGATGTTTGGTTTACCAGCAGCAGCTTTAGCGATTTATCACGAAGCACGTCCTGAAAGAAAATTAGTTGTCGGTGGATTAATGGCATCTGCTGCTCTAACTGCTTTCTTGACAGGTATTACAGAACCAATTGAATTCTCATTCTTATTCGTAGCACCTGTTTTATTTGGTATCCATACGATTTTTGCTGGTTTATCATTCATGACAATGCATCTTTTAAATGTAAAAATCGGTATGACTTTCTCTGGTGGTTTAATCGATTATATTCTGTTTGGGTTAATTAACCCGCAAACAAATGCTTGGATAGTTATTCCAGTTGGTTTAGTGTTCGCGGTCATTTATTACTTTGGCTTCCGTTTTGCGATTCGTAAGTTCAACTTAAAAACACCTGGGCGTGAAGTTGAGGATGTAAGTGAAGAAGGTCCACAAGGAAAGACAAGTGACCTACCTTACGATATTCTTGACGCAATGGGTGGAAAAGAAAACATTTCTCATCTAGATGCTTGTATTACTCGTCTTCGTGTATCTGTAAATGATATTGGAAATGTCGATAAAAATCGTTTGAAAAAATTAGGTGCATCTGGCGTTCTTGAAGTAGGAAATAATATTCAAGCAATCTTTGGTCCACGCTCTGAAACCATTAAGGGACAAATGAAAGATATAATGGAAGGAAAGAGACCTCGTCCAGTTGAAAAAGCACCTGTTAAAGGCGCCAATCAGACAGAAGATGTGACTCCAGCTGATATGAAATTAGGGAACGATGAGTTTGTATCACCATTAAAAGGTGAAATCAAACCGATTACAGAAGTTCCGGACGCTGTTTTCTCTGGAAAAATGATGGGTGATGGTTTTGCGATTGTGCCTACTGAAGGAGTTATCGTTTCTCCAGTCGACGGTAAAATCGTCAACTTCTTCCCAACTAAGCATGCTTTAGGAATCTTAGCTGACTCTGGTCGAGAAATTCTTATTCATGTAGGAATCGATACAGTTAACTTAAAAGGTGAAGGTTTTGAAGCTCTAGTAAAAGAAGATGACCGTGTTCAAAAGGGACAACCTTTATTAAAGGTAGATCTTGAAGCGATTAAAGATAAAGTTCCTTCTATTATGACACCAGTTGTATTTACGAACCTAGCTGAAGGAGAGCAAGTTGTTCTCAATAAGCAAGGTGAAGTAGATATGGGTGAAGCGGATATTATCAAAATTTCAAAGTCTTAATGTAAGAAGTAATGGGTCGGCCTCTTTTCGGAGAGGTCGACTTTTTAAATTGGATAATTTTTCTATGTATTTTCTTGTTGCTTTATTATTGTGTGGATGATATTATAAGGAAGTCGTCTTTGAGAGAGGCTGTTGTTAATTGCCAGTAGACGAAAGAATATATATATGATAGAATGAGATTCTGCTTTTGCAACAGATTAT